>JAJZOJ010000029.1 GCA_021829015.1 Microcaldota archaeon
TCCGATCTCAAGATCGAGTCCGAGGACGTAGGCAAGACCATAAGATACGCTAGGGATTCCGATCTCCCATTCATAATAGACAACCTGAGGTTCTTCGCCGGAATGGCCAGGAACCTTGAGGGCAAGGCATCGGCAAACTATTCAGGGATCGGGACCAGCATTATATCAAGGGAACCTGTAGGGGTTGTATCTGCGATCGTCCCGTGGAACTACCCGCTGTACATAGCGATATGGAAGCTTGCGCCCGCACTTGCCGCTGGTAACACTTTGGTGATAAAGCCGGCGAGCTACACCCCGCTCTCACTCCTTAACTTCGCAAAGCTCACCGAGAAGCTGCTCCCAAAAGGGGTCCTCAATTTCGTTACCGGTCCAGGGGATGTCATAGGCAAGGAGCTTGCCTCCAGCAGCAAGGTAGACATGGTAGCATTCACGGGGGACGTGTCGACGGGCAAGGACATAATGAGGTACGCCTCCTCGAACCTAAAGAAGGTACAGCTCGAACTGGGAGGCAAGGCCCCATTCATAGTCCTTCCAGGGGCGAGGCTGGAGGCGGCGGCCGAGGGAGCGATAGTCAGCGCCTTCTGGAATACCGCGCAGGACTGCACCGCGACTACGCGCGTATTCGTACACAAGAATGACAAGGACAGGCTTGTCAAGCTGCTCGTCAGCAAGGCAAGGCGCATAAGGATAGGCGATCCGTCTAAGGAGCATACGGACATGGGGCCATTGGTATCCGAGAAGCAGCGGTCCAGGACAGAGGAATACGTAAAGTCCGGACTGGATGAGGGTGCAAGGCTGGAGTTCGGCGGGAATAGGCCCAAGGCGCTTAAGAAAGGGTTCTACTTCGAGCCCACGATATTCACGAATGCGAAGCAGAGCATGAGGATATGCAAGGAGGAGATATTCGGTCCTGTCCTTGCAGTCCTTGAATACAACAAAATTGACGATGCGGTCGAGCAGGCAAACGACGTCATATACGGCCTTGCCGCATCGGTATGGGGGAGCGACATAACTAAGCTCATGGACGTCGCCAGCAGGCTTAACTTCGGAACCGTATGGATAAACGAGCATGGAATGCTGGTGAGCGAGATGCCCCACGGAGGATTCGGGCAGAGCGGCTTCGCCAAGGACCTTTCAGCATATTCATTCGAGGAGTACACAAGGGTGAAGCACATATACGTCGACAGGAGCGGCCTAGACAGGAAGCCGTGGTACTATGTCGTGTATGGTGACAAGTAGCTTTGCCCAACCGATGCCCTATAAATAATCTTTCTCAGAAGCAGTATTTTAGAGATCCTGGATGCTTGGCATGAAGATAAAATCCGTAAACCCCGCGACGCTTGAGACCAATGGCGAGTTCGATGAGTTTGACAGGAGTACCCTAGAGCGCATTTGCGCCGATGTGGGCACCGCCGCGGAGAAATGGGGGGCGCTCCACGTATCTGACAGGGCATCCATGATGCTAAGGCTGTCAGCTACGCTGCATGCCAACAAGGACAAATATGCAAGTCTAATAACCGCGGAGATGGGAAAGCCGATAGGGGAATCCGTTTCCGAGGTGGAGAAATGCGCCTGGATGGCGGAGGTTTACGCCTCCAATGCTGAGAAATGGCTGCATGACGAGGATGTGAAGACAGAGGCGAGGAAAACGATAGTATCTTTCGAGCCGCTCGGCACGGTGCTTGCCGTCATGCCGTGGAACTTCCCGTTCTGGCAGGCGCTCAGGTGCGCGGTTCCGGCGATGTGTGCGGGAAATGCCGTAATACTGAGGCATTCCAACTCCGTGCCTATGTGCGCCATGGCAATAGAGGAATCGTTCGAAGCTGCGGGCTTCCCCAAGGACGTGTTCAGGACAGTAATAGCAGACCACACCGCGGTAAAGAGGATGATAAGCAGCAAGTACATAAACGGTGTTTCCGTAACAGGGAGCATCGATGCGGGCAGGGAGATCGCAAAGGCGGCGGCACGCTCCATAAAGAAATGCGTGCTGGAGCTCGGGGGCTCCGATCCGTTCATAGTGCTTGATGATGCTGACATGCAGCTCGCATGCGAGAAGGCGAGGGATGGCAGGAACATATCCTCAGGGCAGAGCTGCATAGCGGCCAAGAGGTTCATAGTGGTAAGGAAGGCATCTGAGGAATTCACTGAAGGGCTGGTGCGGCTGACAAAGGCAGTAAAGGTCGGCGACCCGAAGTCAAAGGATACCGAGGTCGGCCCGCTCGCCAATTCGCAGCAGCTGGAGAAGCTGGAATCGCAGGTCGGCGAGGCGGTCTCAAAGGGAGCAAAGGCCGAGTGCGGAGGCAGGAGAATCGATGGAAAGGGATACTTCTATGAGCCTACGGTATTGACTAACGTCAAAAAGACCATGCGCGTGGCAAAGGAGGAGGTCTTCGGCCCGGTCTCCACAATAATAATTGCAAGGAACGAGGATGACGCGGTAAGGATAGCGAACTCGACAAGGTACGGCCTTGGGGCAAGCGTGTGGACAAAGGATTCTGATAAGGGAGAGAAGATAGCAAGGAGACTGCAGGCAGGTTTAGTGTACGTCAACGGAATCGTGAAATCCGATCCTAGGATACCTTTCGGGGGCGTAAAGGAAAGTGGAATAGGAAGGGAACTCTCGAGGTACGGGCTACTTGAGTTCACTAACATAAAGCCCATAGTGATAGCATAGTGGTATGATGCAGAAAAACGACAGGCTTAAGATAGGAAAATCGATGAAGCTATTCTCCAAGGCGCTAAAGGTAATGCCAGGAGGGGCCAGCTCGAATGCGAGGCTGTGGACAACGGCGCGGTTCTGCCCGATATACACCCCTTGCACCATATTCGCCAAGAAGGCCTACGGGTCGCACATATGGGACGTGGACGGGAACAAGTATATAGACTACAGGCTGGGCTTCGGCCCTATAATACTCGGGCACAGCTACCCGAAGGTAATCAACGAGATAAGGAAGGAGGAGAAAAAAGGGACTATATACGCCCTTGACAACGAGCTTGAGCTCAAGGTCTCGGAGCAGATAATAAAGATGGTCCCGTGCGCGGAGATGGTCAGGTTCTCCGTAACAGGGACTGAGGCGACGATGCATGCGATAAGGCTTGCGCGTGGATACACGGGCAAGGACATCATAATCAAGTTCGAGGGCCACTACCATGGAGGGCACGACTACCTGCTCTATTCCACTGATCCGCCGTACGACACGAAGATAAGGCCTTACCCGCAGTCCCTTGGAATACCGAAGAGCATAAGCAAGCTCGTCATAGTGGAAACCTTCAACAACTTCGATTCCATAGAAAAGACGGTCAGGCGCTACCACAAGAGGGTTGCCGCGATAATACTCGAGCCGATAATGGGGAATGCGGCTGGAATAATGCCAAAGCCAGGGTACCTCAAGTTCCTGAGGGAACTTTGCGACAAATATGACATACTCCTCATATTCGACGAGGTGAAGACCGGGTTCAGGGTATCGGGAGGAGGGGCTCAGAAGCTCTACGGCGTAAAGCCCCACATAGCCACGTTCGCAAAGTCGATGAGCAACGGCTATCCGATATCCGCAATAACGGGGCAGGAGGAGATAATGAGGCTTTTCGGCCCGGGCAAGAACCATGTCAGGCAGGGCGGCACCTACGCAAGCAATCCGATATCGCTTACGGCGGCAAAGGCGACCCTCGACATACTGAAGAACAAGGCAGTCTATTCCAAGATGAACAGGTACGGCACCAGGCTCATGCGCGGCGTGAAGAAGGTTCTGGACGACAATGAGGTCAGTGCCGTGGTACAGGGCCATCCATCAATGTTCCAGTTCATTTGCACTAACAGGGACAGCATATACAACTACAGGGAGCTGCACAACCAGTACGGGGCGGATTTATACTCGAAGATACAATACTGGATGCTCATGAAGGGAGTCATGGTTGACGAGGACATCCAGGAGTGCTGGTACACCTGCCTGTCCCATGACCAGCAAGGGGACCTGAAGGATACCCTCGATGCCTTCGAGTTCGCCGTGAAGAGGGCGAAGAACTCAAGGTTCAAGGCCAAGAGGTTCAAGCTCGATAATGGATCGTCAGGAAGACACTTTTGAGACTGTCATGTCCCTGAGCTTCAGCTTCCTGAAGAACAATTCCGAGTTTATGCATGGATCGTCCAGCGGCTTCACTCCAATCGAGTCTATCTCCTTCTTAACGAGCATCTGAGCGATTATCGAGGGAGGAACCCCGGTATCCCATGAGCCTGCAGGGATGTTGTGCCTCTTTTCGGTCTTTGACTTGCAGAGCATCACCACCTTGCTGCGCTTCCCCTTCCTCTTTCCGGTAATCTCAACCCTGAGGAACTCGACATCGTTTATCTTAACGTCCTTACCAGGTATGAACCTGTTGAGCATATGCACCGTGACGTCTATCGGCCGGATACGCTGCCCGTGGAGCAGCTTGACCGGATTCTCGTCCATCAAACCCGAGTTTATCAGGAACTTTACCTGGTTCACGAACCCGCTGTCGAATCCGCCGCGGAAGCTGCATTCCTTGATGCCCTTGCTCCTGAATCTCCCTGGAAGCGTAGCGAGCTCGGAGTGCAGGGTGTAGAAGCAGTCGACCGTCCCCACGGGCTGCGGGAACGGTATTCCTGTCGACCCGCTGAAGGGCTCGACGAACTTCATCTTGCCGTCCGAGAGTACAGCGGGCTTCTTTGAGAACTCGTCGGAAACCGTATACATCGAATACGGGACTACGAACGGCATGTGATAATCGGTGTAGTCCTTGTCGGCGAACTGTATGTGCACTGAGTCTATTCGCTCGAAGTCCCTTGCGCCATGGGCTGCCATCACGTTCGTTATTCCAGGAGTGGAGCCGCAACCGAGAAGCGCGAGCACCTTCTTCTTCCTGAACCTGCCGTCGAGCTTCAGCTGCTTTATTGTAGTGTGGTAAAGGCCCCCGAGATCCAGGTAGCTGACCGAGTTCCTTAGGCAGTGCTCCATGACCTCCAGGTTCGAATAGTAGTTAGTAGCATTGACCAGCACGTCAGCCCCGTCGAGGACGCTGTCCATCGAATCCTTGTCGGCGGAGTCCGCAAATGCGGGCTTTATCCTTTTGTTACCCAGGGTTGAGATTAGAGCCTTCGCCTTCTTGATATCCTCCCTGCCCGCAATGACTATCTCGCCGTTGAATGTCTTTGATAAATCGGTAGATATCACACGTCCCATCTGGCCATAGCCACCGAGAACAACTATCTTCGCCATTGGATTACCTTGGAATTGGATGGATGCCAAGGCTTAAAGCGGTTGGCGTGCGCATGCGGTGATGCTGCCATTATCCGAGAATCAGATTATGTTGATGGCGAACCATCGTATCATGCCCTTGAGCTTTATCCTCCATGATGAGGTGTTCTTCTTTATGTCGTTCACCATCGTCTTGTAGAGTATCTTCTCCTGGGGGTCGAGCTTCCCCTCCTTCACCACTACCTGCTTCTTGCCGTCTATTGTGGATGTTTCCGTTTTGGTTATGACGTCCTTCTTCACCATGGAGTACCACTCGTCAAGGGAGCTGCCGCTGTAGTCCTTGTCCTTGAGTATCGACATGACGTCCCTCATCGAATACTCCCTGCTCATGTTGTGCTCGAACTCGTGGAGCAGCGGAAGCATAGCCGCCTTGTCCGCGATCCTTTCTATGTCAGCTGGAGAGTACCCCATCGTCGCCCTTGACAGTCTGCCGTAGTGCAGGTTGCTTACCGGCTTGTTCCTCGTGTAGTACCTGAAGAGCTCCTTCCTCGTCTTGTAGTCCGGCGGTTTCAAATATACGCTGTCCCCGAATCTTCCGCTCCTCTTCAGTGCGGGGTCTATGTCCCACGGGTTGTTCGTGGCGCCTATAACGAATATGCCCTCGGGGTTGCTCTCAACGCCGCTCATCTCGACCAAGAACTGGTTTACCGCAAGCCTAAGCGCGGAGCTGTTCCCGCCGCCGGGCTCATCGCCACCTCTCTTGACTCCGAGAGCGTCAAGCTCGTCGAAGAATATTATGCACGGGGTGTTCTTCCTCGCCTGCTCGAATATCGCATGGAGGTTCTTCTCCGTGTTCCCGGTATACATGTCCACTATCTGGTTCACCCTCGCGATTATCACGTTCGCGCCTGCCTCGCCGGCTACGGCCCTGACTATGTGGGTCTTTCCCGTTCCGGGCGGGCCATATAACAGCAGGCCTAGGCCAAGCTTCTTGCCGTACTTCCTGAAGAGGTCCGGCTTCCTTATCGCGAGCACCACGTTTTCCGTCAGGTACTTCTTTACCTTGTCGAGGCCTATGACGTCCCCGAAGGTTATGTCGGACTTGAAGAAGCTCACCTTCTTTATCTGGCCCTCCTCCACTACGTCCTTCTGGTCCTCCTTAGCAACCTGCAGCTGCTGCGAGCCGGATGAAACCCCGGAATCGACATGTATGAGCGAGTCTATGTGCTCCAGGCGGTTCTTTGCCTCCGCATAATCAGGATTGTTGGACAGGGACTTCTCGTACCAGTACCTTGCACCTACGAGGTCATTGCTGTTCTCAGCTATGTCCCCTATTAGCAGAGGAGCATCGGCGCTCTTGGGCTGCAGCGTTAGGACCATCTCCAGGTCGCGCTTCGCGCCGTCAAGGTCGTTGGATACTCTCTTTGTGAGAGCCCTGTTGAAGAATGCGTCCGCATACCTTTCGTCTATCTTTATTGCCTCCCCGTACTCAGCTATAGCCTCGTCGAACTTGCTTTCCTCGAATAGCGCATTGCCCTTCTTCCAGTGCTCCTTGGCGGCGATGTCCACTACATGCTCTGCGGAATCGTTCCCCTGCTTGCCCCCATTGTCGTCTTGGCCGGCCATCCCAAATCATGAGTAGGTTTTGTAAGGATACACTATGGCGCTATATATTTATAAAGATTCATCTGGCGACGATGCCACCTTGTCGAGGAGGATATTCAGGGACTTGTCGACAGCGGCTATGCGCGGGTTCTCCCTCCTCACGTTCAGGAATTCCGTACTGTGTAATCTTCTGGATATTTTTGATATTTCCCTGTTGAGCGCGGAAAGCGGTAGGGACTTGACCCTGTAAGTACCGTTCAGCTGTCTGACGACGAGCTCGTTGTCCGAATAGAGGGTGATGGAGAGCTGCCCAAGTTCGTACTTTGACTCGCACCATTTCAGCGCGATGAGTATCGCCTTGTACTCCGCGAAGTTGTTGGTCGCCTTTCCGTTGTACTCCGAATGCCCGTGGATCATCCTGTCGTTTTCGTAGGCCATGAATCCAGAGGCGCTGGGGCCAGGATTCCCCCTTGCCGCCCCGTCGGTGTAAATGGTTATATGCCGCATCGGATTACTTGGTACCGCACAGCTCAAATATTTATAGGTTGAGAGACAATCGTCTCTGTGGGCAAATGCATGTTTATGACTTGGATGACGGGACCAGGCTCGTAAAGGCGGCAAGGAACAGCATAGAGCTCTTCATATCCAATCCACACTTCCAGAAGGATGTCGTCAAGAAAAGCGTCGAGGACCTTGACAGGAGCCACGGGATATTCGTAACCCTGCTGCACTATCCAACCAGGGAGCTGCGCGGGTGCATAGGGTTCCCCAGGCCTGTCGGTGCGATAGGGGAGCTCGTGGTAGATGCTGCGGTGGCAGCGGCCTTCGAGGATTCCAGATTCGTGTCGGTTTCCAGGCATGAGCTAGACGACCTTATAGTAGAGGTGGCAGTCCTTTCGGACATGACCAAGGTGAGCGGAGGGGAGAGCAAGAGGCTGAGCGAGATAAAGATAGGCAGGGACGGATTGATGATAGAATACGGGCTCAGGATGGGGCTTCTTCTGCCCTCCATGGCAGTAGAGAACGTCTGGAACAAAAAGAGGTTCATGGAGGAGGCATGCGAGAAGGCTGAGCTTCCGCGCAACTACTGGATGCAGCCGAACGTGAAGCTGTACAGATTCGAATCGCAGCTTTTCGTTGAGGAAACCCCGAAGGGCAACGTCGTGGAGGCAAAGTACGGTGAAACGGGCGAGAAGCAGATGGATAAACCAAAGGCAAGGAAGCGCAGGGCAAAGGCCCCAAGAAGGCGCAAATAATCAGCATATTATATTTAATCCTACAAAGGTTTAAGCGGGGCTCGTAGCTTAGCATGGTTGGAGCGCTCGACTGATAATCGAGAGGTCCTGAGTTCAAATCTCAGCGGGCCCAAGAAAACTACTTCCTTAAAGAAATACCATTGGCGCAATTAGTTCTTGCATTCCCACTAAATGGTAGGTACTCCTCATAATGGATGATGCCTTTTTTCCTCGCTTTTTCCAGCGCTGCAAGTTGCTTTTCATTAACATAAAGTACGCTTTCACGGTCGCTATACACCCTGGAGCTAACTGTACCATGTTCAAGGGCTATTAATGCAGCATGGGCTTTCTCATCCACATCCATAAAGTTTAATGCACGCCCCCCCTCCAATTTTTTGTTTTATTTTCATAACATCACTAAAACAGATAACCATTAATCCGCTATCCTAATACTTTCCTTTTTGCCTTTAATAGGTTATTTTCCCTCTCTAATCTCTGTACCTGCCTTAATAAACTTTTAATCCTAGGAGTTATAGTGGGCATAAAAGTAACTTCACTTTGTTCTATTACTATTATGTCCTCTCCCTTGAATTCCTGCAAGTTCTCTTTAAGCTCTCTAAAATATGCTATTAAGCAGCTGGCAAATAAATATCAAAAGAAGGAGAATCGTTAAATTCAATGTCTAAGGCCATTGTTTTCTTTCCTGTCCGCGTGCTATTAATAAGCATACAGCCCAATTGTCTGATTACCCGTGATCGAATGGATGCGGCAACCATAGGGATAACGTTCGGCTTTGCCTCAATGCTGCTTTTCGGAATAGCCAACTTCGTTGCAGGCATCTATGCGAAGAGATACGACCCTATAATGGTTCTTTCATGGTACTTCTCGTCGAGCAGCGTTATACTGCTCGTTGTCGCCTTCGCGTTCTTCAAGGTTCCCCATGTCTCCCCTGCAGGCGTCGTTGAGCTTATAGGTGCGGCAATCGCGAGCGCCGTGGGAATATTCTTCTTCTATAGGGGATTGGGCTCCGGTAACATATCCGTAGTGGTTCCGGTAGCCTCTGCATACACCATACCCGCGGTGATAATATCCGTAGTAGTGCTTGGCGAGACGCTTGGCTCGATGCAGATTGCGGGAATAGCCGCGGCGATACTCGGCACCATACTCATAGGGATAAAATTCGGCAATCTCCATAAGTCCAAGGGGGCGCTTTCCGCGGGTATGGGATCCGCGGTGCTTACCCTATTCATATGGGGGGCATTTTACCCATTGATAGGATTCCTGTCGGAGGGCATGGGGTGGATATGGCCGGTTCTAGCCTCCTCCGCGGGCACCGCATTGATATTCGTCGCATACGGGCTTGCAACAAAAAGGGACATGAGCCTGCCCCGCAAGGGCTCCGCAGGCATATTCGCCTATGCGTGGACTGCCACGACCGCATTTGCGCTCTACAGCATTGGCGCAGGAACAGGGAACATAGCGCTCGTGGCCGCGATAGCAGCTGCTGCACCGTTGATTACAGTGGTGCTTGCCATGCTGCTGCTCAAGGAAAGGCTGGAGCCGATACAAATTGCAGGGCTGGCTCTGATAATCGTAGGGCTGATTGCGATATCCGCATTCAGTGGCCTGTGATTATCCTCTTCGCATTGGTCATGTATTCCTTGGAATCGTCCGACATCCTTGGATAGCCGTCCAGTACGGAATTTATGGATTCGATGCTTACCCCGCTCCTCTTTGCGAGGTCCCGCATGTTCTCAACCATTTTGGATATGGTCGGGGTCTTAGGCGGCTGGCCCTCAAGGCTTCCATTCCTGAGCATGTCATACATCGCGCGCGGTATGGCATCGATTATGTGCGGCGACTCGGAGAAAATCCTCATCGCGCCGGCTATGTCCAGTTTGACATCGTTCTGCCTGGCCATCAGCTCTAGTGACTCCGCGAATATTGGGAATATGGAGTAGAATATCACGTTGGACGCGCCCTTTGCCATGTGGCCTGCCCCGCTCTCCCCGAGGTATTGATAGGAGCTGTTGGATGCTATGGCCTTGAAGACCGGCCTGGCCGTCTCGAATGCCTTTTCGTCACCGCCCACCATGAGCGCGACATACCTGCCAACATCATTGGGGCCTCCTGCGACGCCAACGTCAAGATACGAGACGCCGATCTTGCCTAGGTCCTTATAGTTGTCGATTGAATTCTGGTACTTCGAATTGGAGCCGTCCACGACTATGTCGCCCCTCTTTACGTGGTCGGAAAGCTTCACCACCATCTCCTTTGTTGGATTATCAGGCGACACCATCATCCATATTATCGGGTTTTCGCTATGCGAATGCACGTGGGACACGAGGCCCTTAAGGTCCTCAGCCACATGGACTCCCTCGACATCCATGAAGAATTTCGTCCTTTCAGGGGTCCTGTTGAATACCGCGATCGGGAAGCCGTTCTTGCGCAACGTCTCCGCTATGTTGGTGCCCATGTCCCCCAGGCCTATTATCCCTATTGTGTCCCTTGTGCTATTTTTCGCCTTGGTGCCGCTCATCCATATCACTTGATACAAAACCGCAAATGTAACTTTATAATAGGTTTCTTTCAAATATATAAAATCTACCGTCCAGTTTTGAAATAGACGATATTATGGGGTGCAGATTAGGGGTAGTGGGGCTTGGCCATTGGTTCGCATGGCTAAAGGCGGGAGTGAATTCCGGCGAGGGCCTGGACCTTAGGAAAGCGGTAGGGACAAGGCCATTCGAGGACAAGGCAGAGCTTCTGGCAGGCTTCGGCATAGACAAGGCCTCGTATTACATATCAGATGCATCGGGAAGCATTCCCGAGGATTTCTTCAACGGCATAGACATGGTGCACATATCTGACCCGAACAGGTTCCACATGCTGCAGGCGATGGAATCGCTGAGGCACGGAAAGAGAGTCATAGTGGAGAAGACCCTTGCCACTGACGAGGGGCAGTTCAGGAGCATAGTGAACCACGTAAGGGACAACGGACTGGAGGGCAGCATATACCTGCACCTCCATTACATACACAAGCAGCCCTCGGTCCAGCTTGCCTCGGGGCTCGGGGGGATCATAGCGCGCGAGGGGAAGATAAGTGCGGTAAGCGCCGCGTTCTTCGAGGAGGTAAACGAGGAGGATGTCAGGAGGACCTGGCTCCTCGACATGGCCAACGGGGGCATATTCATGGACTGGGTTCACCCGTACGAGGTAATATACTATTCAACAAGGTGCAGGTTCGGCGCGCTTTCTAGCGTAAGGAACCTTGTGGTAAACGAAAGTTACAGCAAGGAATTCCCGACGGGAGTCGAATCTACGGTCGGGCTTTCCGGGGAGAATTTCGTGGATGGGGCAACCGCTACGATAAGGGTAGCAAAGGGGGTCCCTGCAGGCAGGTCTGCGAAATCTATAAGGATACTCTTCGAATCTGGCAGGATACTGAACATGGATTTCCCTAGCCACGAAAGGGAGTTCAACTCGCAGGAAAGGGGCGCGCTGAGATTCGATGGCTCGGATGATGCGCAACCTGGCAGGCTTTCCGGGAGCAACACCTCGGAGATGTTCGTTGACGACGTGATGGACCTGTGCAAGGGCAGCCACAGCGGCCTTAAGATAGGGGACATAGAGGAGATATTCAGGCCGCAGTGGGAATACCAGAGGATGTACAAGGGCATAGGCATGGAATCTGGAGGCGATGCGGTGAACAGGTTCATCTCCGAGGGAGTCTCCAATGCCACACATGCGTAATTAAAAATGCATCTATGCAAATATGAGAAGGTGACCAGCCTTGGCCGGCAGAGCGGGCATCAAGCACGCAATTGAGCCGCTGATAGTGGTGTGCTCCATATTGGCATACCTGATAGCGATCTCCTATGATTCTGTAGCTGTCGAATACCCCTTCGTGCCTGCGCTTGCCATGCAGATCGCCATAGGCATCGCGCTCGTGTACGTGCTTGCCGGGATCATAGTCGCCTTATGGGGGCCGACCAGCAGGAACGGGGAGGCGCATGAGACCGCGCAGATACTCAGGCTAGTCGCATACCCTGTATTGGCGATAGTGCTCCTCCATACAATGAAGGTGTCGATAGCAAGCCTGCTCGTAGGTGCGGGATTCCTAGGGATAGTGGTAGGCCTGGCTACGCAGAGCACCCTTGGCAACATATTTGCAGGATTGTCGATGCTCTACTCCAGGCCGTTCAAGGCGGGGGACAAGATAACCTTCATGCCGCTTTACTACTCTATACAGGCGCCCACATACATGCATGAGCCGATGTTCTCCGAGATTACCGGGACCGTGAAGAGCATAGGGGTCATATACACGCGGCTCATGAAGGACGACCACATACTCATGTACATACCGAACTCAGCGATGAACCAGGGGTTGCTGCAGAACCACAGCAGGATAAGCGAGCGCTCCATACGCGTAAGGCTGGACGTTCCTAGGGAAACGGACATAGGCGAATTCAGGAAAGCGCTGCATGCAAGGCTTTCCGGAAGCGAGCACAGCAGGTACATGGAAAAGCTCATGGACCTTACTACTAAGATATCCCTGATAAGCAGCGAGCAGAGCATGGGGATAATAATAAATGCGAGGGTCAAGGTGCTTGATTACGACGAGGTCAGCCAATGGCTCTCCGAGAACGCGATCAAGGCGCTGCTCGACGTAAAGCGCAGCAGGAGATAAGAAAAAGGAAAAATTGGATGATGCATTAAGCCCCAATGCAGGCACCGGAATGCTTCGCGGCCTGGCAAGAGGTCAGAACCCCATGACTTCTGGGCTTATCTCGTACCTGTTGAACAGCGATGAGAATGCGGGACTGGATGCCCAGTGCTGCAGTACCTCGTTGTCCTTCTTTGCCGCAGATATGAACATCACATCGCGTAGGCCCAGCTTGTCTATCGCAAGCAATGCCGGAGGTACCACCTCGTCCAGCGCATTTGCCTGCACGAAGTATGTTTCGTTTACGTCCAGGCCATGCCTTTCCGACAGCTCCACGTACCTTCCGGAGAAGGCGGTGCCTATCGCAAGCGCGTGCCTGCCATTCGACTTCGGTATATCCATCTTCGAGAGGTCTACCAGCTCGCATTCGCACCTTGTGCCCGGGTGTGCCTTGGACAGGGATGCGAGGCTTGCCCTCTGCAGCTCGGTGTTGGCGTTCTCTATTTCTATTGCGCTTGAGTAGCTCCTTCCCGCGAGAGGCGCAATGACCTTGTCGTATATCCCTGCATTCGATTCCACATCGTCGAGCTGCTTGCCTGCTTCCAATTCGGAGCATGCGGCACGCGCCACCTTCATCGCCCCGCAATCGGTATGGGTATAGCAGTCCACCTCTGCAGGCGAAACCGTTCCTATCGTGCCCAATGCGGAGGCAACGCATCCGCCGGCATTCCGCACGATTATCGTTGAATCTTTCGTCTCGCCGCCAGACAGCCTATCGAAGAACATGTTGAGCCTGCGGTCCATGCACCCTATCAATACGCGCTGCATCTAATCCAACCTCGTTACATTGGCCCCAAGCTCAACCTTTCCGTTCCTGGTTGCCTTCCAGAAGTCCTCAATGACCCCGGCATCGTCGTTCTTGCCCTTGTAAAGCCTGACGTCATTTATCCCAAGGTACCTAACGGCTATCTTCGGGTCAACGGCCATCCTGTGATGTTCCCCTGGAACGAGCGTCACTATGTACGTATGCTCGGGATTCAGGTCCACAGAGTTTACAAGGTCTTCCGACTTGCTGAAGAACGGCGGGGTCAGCAGCAGGAC
Source organism: Microcaldota archaeon (assembly GCA_021829015.1). The sequence goes on from JAJZOJ010000029.1 coordinate 13,821, forward strand.
CTTATGCCCTTTCACCTTTCCAGCTGTCTTGTCCACGCTGTATGAGATGGCCTTGAGCACAGCGCTCTTCCACCTTTCGGCGATGTTTACCTGTATCCCGATGGCTATGCCTGACAGCCTGCTTTCATCGCCCTGGTGCTTGAGCTGGCGGACGAACGGCTCCACGACCCTGTCGTATGTTACGGAATCCACGTTAGTCCTGTCCTTTATTGCTGAACGCACAAGACCCATCGCCCCGCAATCGGTGTGCTGATGCACCCTCAATTCCGCTATGCCATAGTTCCTCAGCAGCTGCGGCATTTGGTCCTTCAGGCCGCCAACAAATCCGCCAGCGGTCTTTATCTTAAGCCCGCATCCTTCGTGATGCCTGCTCCTCGGGTCCATGCAGTGTACCTCTGCAACTCTCTTCATCATTTCATTACCCCAATTAAAAGAAATTAAGCGTGAATTAACCCATCATGCGCGCCGCACCGCCATCATGGCTGCTGCGGCAGAGTCGCTGAACGGCTCCGCATCGTAGCCCTCCCGTGAGAGGTTTGCCGCGAACTGCCCGGCGTTCGGCCCGTATGTCAATACCTTGCTCGAATGCGATGCCTCTATGTAGTCAACGCTCTGCGAGAAGTCCGCGTGGTCGCTCAATGGGAACTGCGCATCGGTGTCGAACCTGAATATCTTGGCGAATCCCGTGGCAACCGCAGTATAGACCCTCTTGTTGTGGGCCGCCTGCAGTGCTGCCCTGAACGATGGCAATCCCCTGGAATCCGTTATGCCCACGAAGTTCTCGTGCACAAGGGAATCGTAGCTTTCATCGGAATCGTATGCGGATGAATATTCAAGCCGCACGCCATTGTCCTGGTATACCCTCGAGACCCTGCTTATCTTCCTGCTTATCAGCGGCTTTATCCCCACCTCATTGAGTATCGCTATGAGCTCCTGCGCCTTGCCCATCGCATATGCGCTGAATACCACTATCCCGTTCTTTATCTTACCCATGGTCCAGTCCTGCAGCGCTGATTCGACCTCATCCTTGTCGTCGAAATGCAGAAGGGAATCGGCATAGGTTGAGTCCATTATAAGCATGTCGGAATCAACGACCTCTATCGGCTTAACGGTCCTTGACCTTGAGGTCTTGAAGTCACCGGTGTAGGTTATGCGTGCGCCGCCCTCCTCGCTGCTTATGGAGAGCTGCCTTGAGCCGAGCATGTGCCCAGCCTCGATGAGGCGCATGTTTTCCATGCAGGGAACCCTGTTGCGCAGGGAGATGCCGTAAGCGCTCTCTATGAGCTCCATGGTCTGCGGGCTGGCGAGCACCCCCTTGGATGACCTTGCCGCGCCGAGGTGATCGGTATGAGCATGCGATATGAAATCGATGTCCGACTCCCGCTCCCTCCTGTCAAGGGATATCCTAACATTGTTGGATTCTATCATCAGGTCGCCGTCTTTTGAAATATTCAATAAAGCATTACTCATATTTATATGTTTTTGCGGCGCTAAACTACTATGGACACAGAGGAGCTCATAATAGTAGGCGGCGGGCCTGCAGGGTACACCGCGGCAATATACACCGCAAGGGAGGATTTCAAACCCTTGATGATAGACGGCTCGCAGTACGGGGGGCAACTGCTCCTCACTACCCTTGTCGACAACTATCCGGGTTTCCCGGAGGGGATACAGGGTCCAGACCTCATGATGCTGTTCAGGAAGCAGGCGGAGAGGTTCGGCACCAGATTCATAGATGAGGACGTCACTGACGTGGACCTGACGAAGAGGCCATTCACCATAAGGGCAGGAAGCAAGGAATACAGTGCAAAATGCGTGATACTGGCCCCGGGGGCATCATCGAAGTGGCTGGGGCTTGAGTCTGAGAAGAGATTCATGGGCAAGGGGGTAAGCAGCTGCGCGACATGCGATGCCGCATTCTTCAAGAACAAGGATGTCATAGTCGTAGGAGGGGGCGACACGGCGATGGAGGATTCCCTATTCCTTACCAGATTCGCCAGCAGCGTGACGATAGTACACAGGAGGGACCAGTTCAGGGCCAGCAAGATAATGCAGTCTAAGGCAATGTCGAACCCGAAGATCAAGACGATGATGAGCAGCGCCGTTGAGGAGATACTCGGAAATGAGAAAGTAACAGGGGTCAGGATAAAGAACCTGCTGACCAACGAGACCTCGGAGCTCAGGATAGACGGGGTCTTCGTGGCGATAGGCCATTCCCCGAACACCGCATTCCTCAAGGGGAAGATAAAGCTGGACGAGCAGGGCTACATAGTCACGAAGGACGAGGTGAAGACGGACATAGAAGGGGTGTTCGTCGCGGGTGACGTTGCCGACAGGGTATACAGGCAGGCAGTCACTGCCGCTGGAAGCGGGACCAAGGCGGCCCTCGAGGCAAGGGGATACCTGCAGCGCCTAAGCGACTCTTCTGGAAAATGAGCGCACATGTTGGCCATTTTGGGGCTCAAAGGCGGCAAAACAGAACACTTTTATATTAGGCAAGGCATATCTCTAGCAAGTGATTAAAATGGAGAAACAGCAGGGCTTGCAGAAGGCGCAAAAGCGCGAAGACTCGGACAGCGATGAGAGCTTAGGCAGGTCAAGGAGGCTTATGAGGGCCCGCATGCCGGATGAGATTATAGATACCAGGCACGGTGCAGTGCAGAACTTTTTCATTGAGGGCGAGGGCAAGGGAAAGATGATCGCAGATGAGCTTTCCATAAACTACAGCGTTGTCAGCGGAGCCAGGGGATCCGGGACATGCAATACCATAGTCGTGGACAATTTCGTATCGTCAACCTCGATTGAAGGGAACTCCAGGCAGGTAAGGGCAATAGCTGACGCCCTTCTTAACCTGTCGGAAAGGCTTGACGATGCCACCATAGTAAGCAGGGATGAGTGGCTTAGGGAAGCGATAAGCAACAGGGATCCGAACTGATTGTTTCCTTCGCATTGATTGAATGGAAAGGGAGATAGGCTTCATCGGCCTTGGAAAGATGGGGAAGAACATAGTCCTTAACCTTCTCGGGAAGGATTACAAGGTAGTCGCATGGAACAGGTCCCCCGGGCCGCTCGAGGAGGTAAAGGCCAAGGGCGCGGTCGGTGCGCAATCCGTTGAGGAGATGGCCAAGGCACTTGGCGGCAGGAGGAGGCTCGTGTGGGTGATGCTTCCTGCCGGGGAGGTTACCAATGACATGATAGATAGGCTAGCCGGGCTTCTGAGCAAAGGGGACATAGTAGTAGACGGCTCAAACTCCAATTTCAAGAATTCCATAAGGCTGCATGAGACCCTGAGCGGCAAGGGGATACTGCACCTTGATGCAGGCTGCAGCGGAGGGCCATATGGCGCACTCCATGGGATGTGCATAATGGTAGGTGGCGACAGGGAGGCATACGATTACGCGGAGGAGCTATTCAGGGACGCCAGCGTGGAGAACGGGTTTCTCTACACCGGGCCATCGGGATCCGGGCACTTCGTCAAGATGGTACACAATGCGATAGAATACGGGATGATGCAGTCCATCGCTGAGGGCATGGAGCTGATAAGCGACATAGGGCCCTACAAGGGGCTCGATACCGCGGCGATATGCGATTTATGGAACAACGGATCGGTGATAAAGAGCTACCTGGTCGAGCTTGCCGGAAGGGCGATAAGGAGCAACGACAGGAGCCTATCACTCATCGCGCCGTACGTGAACGACACAGGAGAGGGAAGGTGGGCGATACAGACCGCGATAGAGTACAACATACCATTCACGGCCATAACGGAATCGCTGTACGAGAGGTTCAGGAGCAGGTCTGAGCAGCGCTTCAGCGTTAGGATGCTAGCTGCGCTAAGGCACGAGTTCGGCGGGCACGACGTAAAGAAGGAAGATGCGAAATGAACACAAAAACCAGGGCAAGGGGAGGAATCGCGGTATACGGCTCTACCGGGTCAATAGGGACCCAGACGCTCGACGTCCTAAGGAGGCACGGGGAATACAATGTCGTTTCGCTGGTCTGCAACTCCAACGTAGGCCTTCTCATCGAGCAGGCCATGGAATTCAGGCCCAAGTATGCGGCGGTTGTTGACAGCTCCAAGTTCAATCTGCTGCGCGATGGGCTCTATGGCACCGGAATCAAGGCCCTTGCCGGGCAGGAGGAGGCAATAGGCTCATGTACCGGCAATGACGTGGGGCTCGTAGTGAGCGCCACTGTCGGCATATCCGGACTGGTCCCCAACGTCGCGTTCATCAAGGTGGGCAAGGACATCGCCCTTGCAAACAAGGAGACGCTCGTGGCCGCCGGAAGCCTTGTCATGGACATGAAGCGCACGATGCGCACCGAGATATACCCGATAGACAGCGAGCACAGCGCCATATGGCAGTGCATGCATGGGGAAAATTCCAATGAGATAGAGAAGCTGATAATAACCGCCTCTGGAGGGCCTTTCAGGAACAGGAAGCGCAGCGAGCTTGGGAACGTCAGGAAGGAGGATGCCCTGAAGCACCCTACATGGACTATGGGTGGGCGCATAACGATAGACTCCTCCACCCTTATGAACAAGGGCTTCGAGATAATAGAGGCCAACTGGCTGTTCGGCATACCGATGGACAGGATAGAGGTCGTTGTCCATCCGCAGAGCATAGTACACTCCCTGGTGCAGTTCCGCGACGGGAGCATGAAGGCCCAGCTTGGCCTTCCGGACATGAAACTGCCGATAGAGCATGCGATATACAGGACAAGGAATCCCAACCCGTCTGACAGTAGGCTTGACCTCACATCCCAGAGGTTCGAGTTTTACAAACCGGACGAGGAGACGTTCGGATGCCTGAAGCTTGCGCGCATTGCAGCAAAGA
>JAJZOJ010000022.1 GCA_021829015.1 Microcaldota archaeon
CTGACAATATAAGGGCATTAGTGCCCTGCTGGCTCGATCCTGTCTGGTTGTAGAGCTCTGCATTGAAGGTAGGGCCTGTTCCTCCCGCATCCTTTAACGTGAATGTGACTGTCTGCCCAGAATCTAGGAGAGTGTTGCTTATGACACTTATGGTTATGATTGCCGCTGAGTTGTAGCCTATTGGGTTGTAGACTGTATTCACTGTATTGCTGAATGCCCCCTGTTCCGATATTACCACGTTCGCCTTGAAAGTGTTGCTTGTGTAGAGATTAGGTGCTGGCGTCCATGTCCATGTGTCGCTTCTGCTGGCTATATCTGTATGAAGCATGTTGGCTATAGGTATATTGGTTATGGAGTTTACTACGAGGTAGTTGTATGTGAATAGGTCGTTGCCGTTGGATACGCCAGCAGTGAAGGTTATCGACTGGCCCTGGTCGATGAGTGTGTTGGACAGGGTAAGGGTTGGGGTTGATGGAGGGGCATAACTGGACGTCTGCACTGTTATCATGTTAGTGGTGGATACCATATCTGGAGTTGATGCCGAATCCTGCACCACAAGCTGCACATTGAGGCTGCCCACCGCATTTGAGGAGCTAGGAACCGTGAATGTGAAGACATTTGAGGCATATGAATTTGAAACGATGGCATTTGCTATCACGTTTCCGTTAACGGTGTTCGTAACTGTGAAGTTGTATGTGAATGGCGGTGTGCCTGGCATTTTATTTCCTGATGTTGTGCCGAACCCGTAAAATGACCCGGTTATCGTTTCTGTGCCTCCTGTTGAAACCGTAGGGCTTGATGATATGATGGAGTTGCCGTATAATGGGAACAGTAGCACACGGCTGTTGTTTGAGTCCGATACCACCAGGGTGTTTTGGTTCATTAATGCGATGCCACCGTTAGGGCAGCTTATTATCCCGTTGCATAGCGAGGTATTGTACGCGGATGGTTTGTTTGATTGTGTTATGTTCGAATTGACCTGGCCTATGATCATGGCTGGCCTCTCTGAAGGCGAGATCGGTGTAAGATATTCAAGCACTCGGGCAAAACCTGCGTCGGCCAGCCACATGTTCCCGAACTTGTCGAAGGTGATACCGGAAACATAACGTACTTTCCCGGAATAATACACTATCCCATTGCCATTCGTAACCTGGTTTGCAGGCGCATACACGTTTATCTGGCTGCCGTATCCGCTCTCTATATACATATACCCATTCGGGGCGAATGCTACGGCCTCGGGGACGTTGAGGCCGTTGGTTGGACTTGTATAATCCGATCCCGCAGTGCTTGAATCAAAGTTTGGCTGCCCGATTACCTTTGTCGCATAGCCGTTCATAACCTGATTAGCTGTGGAGAATTCAAGCGCCCTGCTGTTTAAGCGGTCAGTAACCCATAAATTGCCGCTGGAATCGAATGCAATGCCGTACGGCCGGTTGAGGGTATTCTGAGTTGTCCCTGATGCTGAATCCCCGAATGCAGGCTGTCCGATGGCTATGGAAGCGCATCCTCCGGTGACCTGGTTTGAAGGGGGGAATTCCAGAACCCTGTTGTTTCCTTGGTCGGAAACCCAGAGATTGCCGTTTGAATCGAAGGCTATCTGGGTAGGATTGTTGAGCTGGCACTGCCCTGCGCCGGATGATTGAGTAGTGAAGCTTGACTGGCCTATTACGGCAGTTGCATCCCCGTTTGTGACGATATTCGCCGCTGAATATTCAAGGATCCTGTTGTTGTTAAAGTCTGCTACCCAGAGGTTGCCGCTGGAATCGAATGCAATGCCTTCAGATACGGCTAAGGTATTTTGGGAAGTGGCTTCCCGTGAGCTTGCGAAGTTCGGTTGGCCCAGAACGACGTTGGCGCCGATCTCCATATCCATTGCCGGGTTTATCGTGAACGAATTGATGCCCGTGGTCATCTGGTTTGATATTATGCTGTTTTCATCTCCCACGGTGAACCCGGCGCCCCAGATGCCAAGAACCGAGTTTGATACCGTGAATGAGCTCGTAACGCCATTGTAGCCATTACAGGAATAACACGAGACATGGTCGCCTCCTCCGCCGACTACCTGCGTATTTATAAGTGTGGGCGAGGCTATCTGCAGTGCAATTCCGAGATTATCCAACGGATAAGTGTTTGAGGTCGTTTTTGAAATGGAATTATAATTGGAAAGCGTTCCTGCGGTTGACGGGGGATTCCAGAATCCGTTGAATGTGTAGCCCAAAAGCCCTTCAAGGATTATGGTATTGAATACTGTTGTTTGGCCTATATCAACGGTAAGGTTTGTGATTATTGGCGGATTCGGGTTGGCTGTCAATGGAGAGTTTGTTATTGTTGTAGTCCCTGACTCAATTGAATTAACGGTTACTGGTGTCGATGCGCTGTCCGTTACAACTACATTTGCATTTACGGTCTGGGTTGCCGCGCTTGATGGAATAACCCATGAGAAGCTGTTCCCCGTATATGCGTTGGCCGTAAGGTAATTTGCTAGGATCACGTTCGTTACAGAATTGTAGACGTTCCAGTTGTATGTATAAGATGACGTTCCACCAGTGAACGAAGTGCTCCATGTTAGCGTATTCCCTGGTCCCTGGGTTGATGGGGTCGGGGTAGTGATTGACGGCTGTGTCATTGCGGCATTGTACCCGAATGGAGTATATATAGTATTCACGGTATTGGAGTATGGCGATTCCTCTGATATCACCACGTTCGCGGCGAATGTGTTCGAGGTGTAGAGGTTTGCTGCAGGGGTCCAGGTCCACGAGTCGCTCCTTGATGCTATTCCTGTGTGCAGCATGTTGGCGATCGGGATGTTCGTGACTGAATTGACCACAAGGTAGTTGTATGTGAATAGGTCGTTGCCGTTGGATACGCCAGCAGTGAAGGTTATCGACTGCCCCTGGTCGATGAGTGTGTTGGAGAGGGTAAGGGTTGGGCTGGAGGGAGAAACATACCCAAGGGTGCTCACTAACGTCCCGTATGTTGTATTTGGCTGTATGCCGTTTGGCGGATAGGTTCGTAGCCTGATCCATTGCGTATAGTCGTTAAGCCCTCCTCCGCCGTTGTAGTAATTATAGAATCCTATCCCGAGACCGGACGTTGGTATCTCATTCGTCTGGGTATCCAGTACGCTGTTGTAGTCGTATTGCAGCGTGGCACTTGCGGATGATGGCCAATATGCAGTATATACGTGGTATACTGTGTTTGACGGGGTTAGTATGCCGTCATGCCTGACATTCCCGGTCATGGTGAAGTCCACTATCTGCGTTATCGGCGTAGGGGAAGGCCCTTCCATCCAGCCAACTCCGGTATCAACACCTTCATCACCGTATTGAAGGGTAGTCATAGGACCAGGTTCGCTTATAACAGAGCCGTTCAGCTTCGAATATGAGTCCAGTATGTAAATCGAGTTGAGGCCGTAGAGCTTAGACGTTGATACATACTGAGTCTGACTATCCGGAAGCATTGATATCCCATTGTCTATCCCGTTATACGGCCCTACCGCATTATAGCATGTCCATCCTGATGGGCATGTCGTTGGGGTGCCTTGAAAGTTCTGGTATAGGGTATTGAATATGTATGGCCCTGTGTCATAGTAGCCGTAGCTTTGAGTGCCGCTGCCGCATCCGGTTATAGTGTTCCACGGCTCAGGGCATGAGAGCTGCGGCGCCTCCCCTGTAACTGTGTTGCTTAGGAGGGTGTTTGCTGGGCTGAGCACATTGCCTGTCCATCCCAAGTAGATAGTATTTACCGATGGTGTCCCTGTGTTGGCAGGGAGGAATGAACTCGACGGATCCAGGACCCAGTATAGTATGTTGGTTGAATCGACCAGGGCGTTCGGCGAGGACGATGATGTGCATGCGGCGTTTGCGGTCTGCTCGTCTAGGATATTGCCCTCGAGCCAGGATGTGGCAATCGTTCCATTGGCGAAGAAGAACTCTGCGTTGTTGAGGTCGCAGGTGTAGTACTGCTGGTACTTGAGGGCATTGAAGCCTATCACGTTGCTTCCGGTGAAGCTGCCTCCGTCGGATACCCCGATCGCGATGGGGGTGTTTGCCGCTACAGCGATGCTGTTCTGGTTCATCACGTTGATCGGCAGGTAGTAGATTATGTTTGTGGGCAATGTCGGGCCTGTGGCGTATGCTGGCGCTGCCGCAGCCAACAAGGCTACTGCTGACATCAGCATGAGCAGTGCCTTACGCCCTTCCCACAGTGGGCCGCCCATGGTTTAGATTGACTGATAACGTTTATATTTGTACTAGTACGCGTACGTGAAATGGGGGGAATAGCCCATCTTATTGGTTGGGCGCAGGGCTATCTCATCCTGAAAAGGGATTTGATGAACCCGGCTATGCTGAAGTGCCTTCTCGGAGGCGCGGCCTGGCCGCTCTTTCCGGATATGTACATGCCCGCGAGCTTCCTTACTGTAGTTGAGAAGTGGGACCTTGGCTTGACTATGTATGCGGGGATGTGCTCGGATATGCTTATCGGGACTATCTCGTCCTCTGGCATCTCCTCAGTTATCGCCTTGCCGTATATCTCCTCTATCTCCGCGACGCTTATCTCGTACTTCCTGTTCTTGACCCTGTTTATGACGAGGTTGTGGTTGACCTTCACGTTGTCGTAGTCCCTTGCGAGCCTTATCGAGCTTGTGCATGAGGGCATGTCCGGAACGGTGACTATGAGCGCCTCGTTGTAGTACATCGAGAGGTCGTTCTCCACGAACCCTGGGGCGGTGTCCATTATTATGTAGTCGTAGCTGCTCTTGGCCAGCGTCTGGCCCATCGCCTGTATCAACTGCACCCCCGGGTTGAACTGCTTGGAATTGAGGGTTCCAGGAAGCACATGCAGGCCTGTAACGCTGTGCACTGCTATCGCGTCCTGGAACGGCACCTTCCCAAGCATAACGTCCCTGTAGCCTACGTTCGCCTTCTCAAGGCCCAGGTGGAATCCGACGCTAGGGTTTGTGGTATCGGAATCTATAAGCAGGACATTGTAGTCCATCGACCTGAGCGCAACGGAAAGATTGACCGATATGGTTGTCTTCCCGACACCGCCCTTCTGCGACGACACGCCTATTATGTATGGCTTTCCCAATCATTCACCTACTGGTTCTTCCTCAACTCCTCCTTTATCGACATGAGCCTCTTGGCCCTCTTGGAATTGTACCTTGGCCTGCTTGATATCAGAATGGCTGCATAGATTAATATTCCTATAAGTATTGCTGCACCGGCATATGGAAGGTACGGCAGGAGCTGGCCGGGCGTGATCCCTGCCGTTGATGTGGTGCCTCCTCCGCCCCCTGGTTGGGAGCCGGAGAGCTGACCCTTCTGGAGCACTATGACTGGCAATGAATATGTTATGTTGGCCAGCGAGGACGTCACGTACAAAGTCAGTATCACGGTCCCCGTAGTGCCTCCGGTTTCCAGGATGAATCGTTTGGTGACCAGCTGGTTAGGCGTTACGTTTATAGCCTGGGTCGAGTTGACTACGGTGACACCTGGGGGCGCAGAGACGTAAAAGTCCAGGCTGTCAGGCCTCGTGCCGGTGTAGAGCGCCTCGACAGATATGATGCCCCTGGAGTTCGTATAGAACGTGGGCAATGAGAAGTTCAAGATCCTTATCTCCTCGTTCGGGCTTGGCTGGGAGAGGGCGGTGAACTGTGTGGTATATGGAAGCGAGGTCGAATTGTATTTGGTGGTGTAGTATGCGTATGCGGACTGGTTCCCGTTCATCTGCGGCAGGCTCCAGTATATGTGGTAGTAATCCCCTGAAGGGATGACGCTTGCCGGAAGCCCTGATGTATGCACCCCTGAAATGCCGTCCGACCTGGGCAGCTGGGTAACCAGGGTGGCGTTGGCCGAATTGCCTGCTCCGGTAACCTGTATGATCCCCGACAGCCTGCTGTCGTTCTCGAGTGCAACCGACTGCAGCACCATAGGCGATGAGGTCTTACCTACAACCACCAGGCGCATCGTATATGTGGAGGTGCCCTGCAGCACGGCGCCATTGTAGACCTCCACGCCAAGGGGTATCGAGTAAGCGGTCGCATTGCCTGCGGCGATGCCATCCACCAGCATCTGCACGTACACTGTAGATCCGGGCATGAGGTACTCTGAGGTTGATGAGAGCGTTGCTATGGAGCTGAGGTTGGATGGTATGTGTAGGCCTATGGTTTCCGTAGAGGAGTTGGTGTTCGTTACCCCGATGTTGAAGACGCTCTCGCTGCCGTTGGTCACGGACATGTATATAGGCAGGTAATTGAACATGAACATGCTTGGATGCGCATTCTGCGGCGTTGGGGTACTGGCCGGGCCTGAATTTAGTATCGTTATGTTGTAGCGTCCTTGCGCCTGCTCCGCGCCATGGGATGATGCGGTTATCGTGGCGGTGTAGCTGCCTGCGGGCAGGGAGCTGTTGGCGCTTATCACTATGGATTCGTTCTGCATCGGCGAGAGCGGCCCGGCGGCATACGAGTAGTTGGCCTTCCCGTTTGGTCCAGCCAATGCAACAACAACAGATATGTTCCCGGTGGCCAGGCCGCCGTTGTTGCTTATTATTCCTGATATGGCCAGAGGCACCCCCAGGCTCATGGTGCGCGGCACGTAGAGCGAGGACAACGATAGGCTGGCCGGGCCTGTCGGTATGTAGCCTGACGCATGGGTTTCCGCGGATAGGAATGCTGCCAATGCCACAAACAAAAGCAATGCCACCAATGGCCGTGTTCCCCTGTTCACGTTATATGATGAGTAACACTGTTTTAAATTACTTACAGCTTGTCGCAAGCGTTGTTTATAAAATAGTCCTTTGAACCGGGATTTATAAACAACAACTATAAATTCGGAAGTTTTATAAGCCAATTATGTTAGAGTAATATAGGTGAAACAATGGACAGGACTCTAAGCATAATAGGGATAAGCGCAGTCTTAGCAACTTTATTGGTAGGAATCGCAGGCGCACAAGGCACTTTGCAGTCTCCGGGATATGGTCAATCTAATGTAAATGGAGCTTGCCGCGGCGTGTTTGGCTCTTACTTTGGTACTGTAGTTGGTGGTTTAGGATACATTAGCACAATTGCACCATTGGGTGACCAGACTGGCGCAAACAACGCAAATGGTGAGGGATGCCCGTATCTGGGTACCACAAACGGATTGCCGTTCCCATTGGGTTCTTCGGCGGCAGGTGCAAATCCAAACAGTCCATAATTGGTTTTTGTCGCTAGAATTTGCTAGGTGTTATAACCTAGCTCTTTCCTTTTTTGTACTTTTTGTAAACAAACATTAATTTATAAACAGCGCCGCTTGCCGCATAATGATTTAAATGATGCTTGCGGCAATAACTGCATGGCAGGACATGCGCAGATTCTGATCGCCGCATCGCTGTTTCTCGTCAATGCAGTGCTCGCGCTCCTCCTCTCAAGGATATACCTCAAGGACAGGAAGCGCATAAGCTACCTCGCATGGAGCTCCGGATTGAGGCTGTTCGCAATCGCAACGATAATATCTATAATGTTCGCGGCGGGATTGGAGTCATCCTTCCTTGCCAGCATATACGGGTTCGCGGTCATGGTCCCGATCGCAGCGTTCGCCGTGGGCTTCGTGCAGTTCTCAAGGAGCATGAAGCTCAAGAGGCCGTATTACTATGCGATGAGCGCCATGGCCATCGCGCTGCTCTACTTCGAGCTCTATCCGCTGGGCATGATGGCAATGGCAGTTGCCGCCGCGCTATCCGCCATTGCGCTGCTGCCCATAATATTGGTCTCTGCAAGGGCGTTCATCAATGATAGGAATCCGAAGGCCATGGCAGCGATCCCTGGGGCCCTGGCGTTCGTTGCAGTGGGGATGATGCCATATTCTGCATCGGCCTTCTACTATTTCTCCGAGATACTGGCAGTTTCGCTCCTGTGGCTGGGCTTCGCTGGGATGTGCAGGGCAAAGGAGTACGGCGCAGGGATATAGAAGCCAATTCAGGCCAGCAGCTAAATCAGGCCAACAGCTAAATCAGGCCAGCAGCCAAAGCAATTGGCATGTCTTGACCAAGCGCCACTTCAGGTTACCTCTTTGTGACGGATGCGACGGTCCCATAGGCGAATATCCGCGGCTGGACAGCCCTTGCGACCAGCGCTGCGTCCCCCTTCTCGACAGGGATCGCCTTCTCCAGCCTGAATGATACGCTGCTGCCGTCGATCCCCTCGACAGTCGCATTTGAGAATGAGAACCCTACGGCTATCTGGTACATCTTTCCCTTCTCGATTAGCTCCTTGGCGAATCCGCTCTGCCTGAGCTCCAGGCTTATTAGGGATGATGGAGGGACATCGACTGTGGACAGTATATCCCCTTTCGACATCTCCGATTCGTCTATCCCCTTCAATGCAAGGCCCACTCTTGTCCCAGGTGGCGCTTCCTTTATGTCCTCGTCCTGGCTCTGTATTGACCTTACAACCACCGGCTTACCGGAGCTGTGGAGCAATTGGTCGTGTACCTTCAGGGTTCCCCTCGTGACTATGCCCAGCGCCACGGTGCCTACGCCCTTGACGTTGAAGGCCTTGTCCAGGTCCACCCTTACCGGTGCGTTGGCATCCGCCAGGCTTCCCTTCGAAAGTATCATGTCTAGAAGCTCCTCCCTGGATGCAAGCTCAGTGGCTTCCAGCCCAAGGGATTTCGCCATCTCGGACACGTCGTTGTCCCTTGTGAATATCACCCTCTTGCCGAGCAGTGAGCATGCGACAAGGACCTCTCCGAAGGCCCTGTCCAACTCGGCGGTGCTCAGCAGCACCTGGTCTGCCATAAGCAGCGTCTGGGGAAGGGCATAGAACTTCTCGTCAATCGAGGATGGGGCCAGCGCCACTATCACGTTGCCCCGCTCCTTCCTGTTGTAGAACGATATGCTGTTCTCCGAGCTCCTCTTGCCTATAAACTCCGCAAGGGAGCTTTCTAGCGGCACGGCGACTATTATGTTCATCGGAATCATCAGCGCGCGCATCCGGCATATGCAGGGATTTGCCGCGCATTTACGTTTTATTTTACGTTTTATATTTCAAATGGCACAATTATATAATTGCAATGGCCTGGAAGGCGCATACGAAGCCATTTTAAGCTTTGACACCAAATCATATTGAAGGATCTTCTTTTAGAAGAATGATTTTGTATTGAATAGGCGGTGAATTATTGAAGGAATTTAAGGAGCTTAACCTCAAGCCGGAGCTGCTGGATGCGCTCAGGGGCATGGGGTTCAACAACATGACTGAAGTGCAGGAGCTGTCGATACCGGCGCTCATGGAGCACAAGGACCTTGTAGTAAGGTCCAAGACAGGCAGCGGAAAGACAGGCGCGTTCCTCGTGCCGATATTCCAGGCGCTGACCCACCAGGGCCACCCGCAGGCTATAGTGATAGTGCCTACAAGGGAGCTGGCCGTTCAGGTGAATTCCGTCGCGCACAAGCTCTCGAGGGGGAGCAGGCTCAGGACTACGGTGGTATACGGGGGTGCATCGATAAACGTCCAGATGCAGAGCCTTAGGGAGGGCGCCGACATAATCGTAGGGACCCCGGGCAGGATACTCGACCTCATGGAGCGCGGGGCGCTTTTCCTCGACAGGATAAAGTTCCTGGTCCTCGATGAGGCGGACCTCATGCTGGACATGGGATTCATAGACGACATCGAGCGCATAATACTGGAATCGCCGAGGACCAGGCAGACTATGCTCTTCTCCGCGACTATGCCCAGGGACATACTCACCATTGCAAGGAAGTACATGAAGGAGGGCATGGTTAAGCTGACCGTAGGGGAGGAGGAGAAGCCGACAGTAGAGACCATATCCCACAGCTACTTTGTCGCGAGCGGCAAGATGAAGTTCGCCGCCCTAATGGCATACATTGAGAAGTTCAAGCCGAGCAAGTGCATAATATTCACCTCTACGCAGCGCGAATCCGAGTACGTCCACAGGGTGCTTACCCTGAACGGCATGGATGCGCTAATAATGCACGGAGGATTGACCCAGGCCGTGAGGGAGCGCTCCCTCAGGGATTTCAGGGAGCATTCGCGGTTCCTGATATCCACTAACCTAGCCTCAAGGGGCCTTGACATACCCGACGTGTCTGACATAATAAACTTCGATGCCCCGGACGACCCGCGCATATACGTCCACAGGGTAGGGAGGTCCGCAAGGATGGGCAAGAACGGAAGGGCATTCACGATTTACGGCTTCGACCAGGAAAGCCTCATGAGCGCCACAAAGAAGGCCGCGAACATAGAGATGAAGCACCTTGAGCTCGACACGGAGAGGTTCAAGAACATCCAGCTTCCACCGATGAGGAGCGGCAGAAGCGGCTACGGAAGGGAGAGCGGATTCAGGAGGCAGTTCAACAATGGCAGGAGGCAGTTCGGCGAAGGCGGTAGAGGAAGGGGCGTAGGAGGCGGCTTCGGCGGAGGAGGGGGCGGAGGCGCCAACAGGCACGACTACGGCGGAAGGAGGCGCCGCTGACCTGTAATGCTACCAACTTATTTGCGCTGACTTGGCCTAACGTAACCGCGCCAGCAGATACCCATACCTCAGCGCAGGCCTTTTGCCAATTTGTCATACGGCCGCATTGCCTCCTCAGCGCAGGCCTTTTGCCAATTTGTCATACGGCCGCATTGCCTCCTCAGCGCAGGCCTTTTGCCAATTTGTCATACGGCCGCATTGGCGATTGTGTTTGCTGAAACATTTGCGTTTGCTGAAACATTTCCTTTGGATGAGGCGCCGGCATGCGAGCTGGCCGAGGAGGCGCCTGAGCCTGATGCGCCTGCGCCGTTGGCATTGACTGAGGCACCCGCACCCCCGACAGAAACGCCGATAGACACATTAAGTGGCAGCCTCAGGCCGCTGACCATGGTACCATTTACTGACATGCCCTCATTTACCGAGGATACAAGCCTGCCGCTGCTCCTTACTGAAACAATCCCGCCATTGCCTACTGACAGGCTGGAGCCCTGCCTTACCCTTGTCTGTATCACTGGCAGGAACACGATCTTGCCGCTGCTTCCCGCGACGTGCAGGGAGCTGCTCAGGTTGAAATCGAAGTCCATCCAGTTGCTTGTAGTATTGGAGACGTTGAATTCGCCGGATATCATTATCCTGCCGCTCGGGAGGAACGCGGATTCCTGCGTACCGTTTGAGACGACAGTGACATTGGATATGTGGAGAACCGCTATGTTGTAGATGCCGTTGGGCACGTTCGCGGACCCGAACTCGGACGACACGTTTGAAAGCGCGCTCAGGTTATATGTGCCACCGCCAGAGACATTGTACCAGTTGCCTGTGGATGCGCTGTGCAGGTCCACCTTGGTTACTGTAACGAAAACCGAGGATATGTTAGCGACCTGATGCGGGTTGGCGTCGGACACCGTGAAAAGCACGGAGCCTGATGCGCCTGCCGGAGCCGCATATCCCTTTTGAAGCATTACCGCAGAGACCGCAACCACTATTACAACCGCTATTATGAGCAATCCTATCTTTGCCCCAAGTCCAGCCATTTGAGCACCTATGGTATCCCTTGCACCCGCATATTAATATAATGGTAGGATTTTTTTAGGCTTGGGCAGCATTCCCTGGCGCTCCTCGTTGTTCCCAGTGACAACGACCAATACACTCATCCCATTGAGCCTGTCCCTCATCTTCAGGAAGCCCGCCTCCCGATCGTGGCGGCCATTTAGGCGCTGATTCCGTGCCTTGCAAGAAATGAGATCGCTTTGCTTATCCCCCCCTCGGCTGCTCCGATTGCTGAGCCTCTCGTAAACAGCGTCGAATCAAGCGCCTTTTTTCCAAAGGTATGAATAACCTACAGCTATCGTGGCCGACGTAATGGATCTTGGTGAAAAACTCCCACCCGTAAACGGCGTGGGCTTCCCCTGCGTTAAACCAGACCGCGTATGGATTAACCGACCACTTTTATCGAAGCGGACTTTTTGAACTCCTTATCGAAGCTTCCCCTGCGTTAAACCAGACCGCGTATGGATTAACCGACCACTTTTATCGAAGCGGACTTTTTGAACTCCTTATCGAAAGTTGCTATGTATTTTATGCCGTTCTCTTTCATCAACGTAAGATTCGTGCAGTCCGTAAAGCTGAACCTTGAATTTTTTTGCTCTTTGAATACTTTCCATGAATCCTCGAATACGTCACTGTCCACCTTCAACAGCCTGGCTGCTTCCCTTATGTAATTACCAACCGCTATGGCTTTCGGCAGGGATTTCGACTTCACAAAGGCCACCGTTGTTATCTCATCGAAAATGTAGTCCGACACTAATGGCGGGCCAAAATCCCCCGCGGCTATGCGGTTCATAACCCTGACAGCCTTATCGTGGTTGCCATCGTCGTCTACGATGTACCCTACAAGAACGTTTGAATCTATCAGGATCAATTCAGCCACCATATAATGTACTGTCTATCTCCTCGCTCCACCTAACCTTTTTGCCAGCCTTTATTATGCCATTCAGTTTAAGCAGGTTCTTCGGGTCCGGCATTTTCTTCTTTTTTTGCTTCACGCCCAGCCAAACCTGCATTGCCTCGGTTATTGCCTCTCCAATGCTGGCATCCTCTTCCAGTGCTTTCGCCCTGAATCTTTTGTAGACTTTCTTGTTTACCTTCCTTACCACAAGCGTTTCATTTTCCATTAGTATAACATGTATAACAAAATATAAATAGTTAGCATGCACATCTGCAAACATTGAATTCTGATATCCCGGCGCTTTCCCTAGGGAACTAGTTTAGCCTTCCTTCGTTGTTACCGGTGACGACAACCGCAGCGCTCCTTCCCTTTAGTTCACCCCTAGTTTTGAGGAGGCCTGCCATTCCGGTCGCCGCCCCCAATTCCGCGCTTATGCCATGCCTTGCCAGGAATGACATCGCTTTGCTTATCTCATTCTCGGAAACGCCCACTGCGGAGCCATTCGTGAACCGTATCGAGTCAAGAACCTCCCTGCCGAACGTCGGGTATCCAACGGCTATCGCATCCGCCTTGGTGCGGGGCCTTACGTACCTCACCTTTGTGCCTGACGCATATGCCCTAACAACAGGGTCGCACCCATAGGACTGCACAGCGACAAGCCTTGGGGGCTTGTCCATGATCCCGTACCGCATGAATTCCATGAATCCCTTGCATACCCCGGAGAAGAGCGTGCCGTTCCCAACAGGAATGAAAAGGTATTCCGGAATCTTCCCTTTGCACTGCTCCGCGATCTCGAATGCTATAGTCTTCTGCCCCTCCTTCCTGAAGTGGTAGTCCCCGCACAGGAAGGAGCCCTCTTTCAGCGATTGCTTCTCAGCGGCCTTGAGCGCGGTATTGAAGTCCCCGTTGACGTACCTTACTTCCGCGCCCTCTTTTTTTATCTTGCGCACCTTCTTCCCGTTGGACCCCTTCCCCATGAATATAGTGCACCCCAAGCCGAACTTTCTCGCATAATGGGCAAGGGAAAGCCCCATGTTGCCTGTGGATGCGGCGCATATCCTTGATGCCTTTGCCTCAAGGGCCTTCGATATCTCGACCGCTGAGCCGCGGTCCTTGAATGTATTTGTGGGGTTGCCAGACTCTATCTTGGCAAGAACGGCTGCACCGCCCACCCTAAACCTTTTCAACGGGGTCTGGCCTTCTTTCAGGCTTACCAATTTCCCTGACGGAAGGAGCTGCGAGTATCTCAATATGCCCTTTGCATCGCTGCTGCGGTATCTCTTGGAGTATTTGTAATTTACCTCCAGTACCGAGCCGCACTTCGGGCACTTGAAGCTGCTCTTCGCTGCCCTCTTTCCGCAGGCATTGCAAACAAGGACGTAATCCATGCGTCTGTATTGGAACCAATGAATAAAAAGCTTGACTGCTACTCGAACCTTAGGGAGTAGGTGTTCCTGTAGACCCGCTTCCCTTTCTTCATGCCATAGAGCCTGTATGACCTCTTTGGCTTCAGGTCGTAGTCGTGGAAGAACTCCGTGGTCATGAGCTTGTCGCTCGTATACACGTCCTTGCCCCCCTCGACGCCCTCCACCTTTGCCACGAAGCCGTTCCTACGCTCTATGTACCTCGTCAGCTTCGTTATCAGGTTGTTTATGCGCTCCCAGTTGCCCCTCAGCTGAACCACAGCCTCATAGTACCCGGAGCTTATCCTGTAGCATCTCTGGCATGTTTCGTGGTATATCTTGTATGGGAGGGTTTTCCTGAATGAGACCTTCTCCCCATCTACATCTGCCATGAACACCGCCTCGATGTTCTTTGTGTCGTGGGACTTCGCCTTTACGTAGTAGTCCACCTTCATCCCGCTCTTCAGCGCCTTTCCTAGGGACGCGTTGTTCAGCGGGGCGAATGTGTTCCTTGCCTCCTTTACCCTTCCGCAGAACCTGCAGGTTAATATCCTTATGTCTGATGGGAGCTTGCGCTCCAGCTTCTCGACTATGCATGGCTCGCAGAAGTTGCCTATGAACCTGAACTCGTCGCTGGACCTGTTGCACAGCGGGCAGTATATCGTCATCTTATCATTAGTATTGGGTTCTCAGGGATAAAAAGGTTGCTGGAAGCGGCATCTTGCCAATGGACCGCCTCCATTCCGGTAATTCCATTTCAAGGATAGGTTCTTATCGCTCTGTTTCGTTCCCCCACTAGGCGATTGGATGACGACCATGTATGTAGAGGCATACGAGAGGGTGAAGGTACTGAAGGAGGAGTATGACGGCAGGTTCGCTGCCTGGCTGGATGCCGCAAATTGCTGCTCCGACAGTAGAATGGCACGGAAATTCTTTAGGGATGTCGTGGCTGCGCGCGGCAGGCTTGACGACGCATCAAGGGAACTGGCAGGGATTCTGGCTGGCATGAAAGGCCTTCCGGAAGGCATAGTAGTAACGGTTTCCCATTGAGCGGCATGCTGGCATTGGACGTAACGGTTTCCCATTGAGCGGCATATTGGCATTGGACATTACGCGTATCATTACGCTTATCATTCCGCGTCTCATTCCGCGTAGTGCCTGCTGAGTATAGCGCTGTATGCTGGCCTTGTTATCAGCACTCCGAGGAATGCGCCTATTATGGTAGATTCGGAGAACCCGACTACCGTTACCAGCGACGTCGAGAAGAACAGCGGCAGCATGGCTATAACCAGCAGTATAGCGTCAGCCCATATGATGTAGAACGCATGGCCAAGCACCGTCTTCGCGGAGCCGCCCTCGCCCCTGCCTAGCATCTCGTCCGTTATTATTATCTGGGCGTCCATTCCGGTTCCTATTACCGCTATCATCCCAGCAACTGCCGAGAGGTCTATAGTGCCTATCAGCCCGATTATCGAGACTATTATGAAGAGCTCGACCACCGTCGTCATGAGTATCGGCGCTATCAGGAACAGCTTCCTGTACCTTATGACTATGAAGAGCGATACCAGGGCTATCGCGATCGCGCCTGCTATGCCGCTGACGTAGAGGAATTCCCTTCCCAATGTGGGAGGTATCGTCGTTGGCGTGCCTGCGATTATAGCCACAGGGAGCGCGCCCCCATTTAGTATGCTGGCTATAGTCTTGGTCTGGTTCGTCGCGTATGCCTCCCTTGATGCTAGGCTGCCGGTTGGCGGCGCGACTCCGGATATCTCATAGCTGGATGTGGCCGATGTGCCGTTGGTAACCGAGGGCGAGAGTATTGGCGATGAGAGCAGCCCGACAACAGGCCATGACTGCACTATGCTCTGGTTGACCGTGAGCTTCGTGTACTGAGGGGTCATGTTCGCCCTGCTCTCCACCTTGACCGTGTAGTTGCTAGAATCGGCAGTTGATATTATGCCATTCCCCAATCCTTCCTGTATTATCGCTGTCCTGTACCTGCCGGCATTGGACCTAAGGAAGCTCTCGGCGCTGCCTATGCTCGAGTTGGAGCCGGTTACCGCTATTACGGGTATGGTCTGGTTGCCGAGCTGCAGCGCGGACTGCATCGCTGACAGCGCCTGCTGGTTGTTTACCCCGAGGATCGAATCCCCGAGGCTGGACTGATTGAGTATTATGACTGCAGCCTCGGGCCTGTCTAGGAACATGTACAGGGGCTGGTTCGCCTGCCCGAGAGCCGCCTTTGTGAACTTCCCTGTCGCAGGGGTGGTTAGGTAGAACGTTACCATCCACGTGACGGTGCCGTTTGACACCGTGGGCTGCAACGGGCCTATGCTCCCCTTTATTATTCCGCTTCCGTTCAGCGCCTCCCTTCCGTTTACGATTCCCTGGAACCTTCCCTGGCTCTCTATTATTGATATGGTCTGGTTTATCTCTGATGGCGAGACCGTTGGCACAGTGACATACACGTGGGAGGTGCCTATTCCCTCTACGGTCACCTGCTTGAGCCCGAATGTGGACACCCTCTGCTGCAGCGCGGATATGAGCGAGCTCATCGTGGTTACGTTGACCGCGTGCTCGAGCGTGACTGGTATCTGTGTTCCGCCTATGAACTCTATTCCGAAATGCACCCCGAAGTGCCAGTCAAGAAGCGCGAGCGCCACGACTATGATTATGAGGGGCAGTATCCTCCTGTCCGTAATATATCCGCGTATGCTGTGCTTCATTTCTTCCCCTCCAGCTTGTGCTTGTACCACAGTATCATCGGCATGTTAGCCAGCCACGTGGTTGCTAAGTCCCCTATGAGCCCGACGAGCACTACTCCTGATATCTCAAGATAGGTTGGTATGAACGCCGCGTATGATACCGCGAAAAGTACCCCGAAGGATATTATCGCAGTTATCGTCATCGTCGAACCTGTCCTGAACGAGGAGAATGCCCTTTCCGATGAGGTGCCTTCAGTCCTCTTTAGCACCCTTACTGCTGAGAGCACGTCGGTGTCTATAGAGTACCCGAGAAGCATAAGCAGCCCGCCGACCGATGCTATGCCCAGGGGTATGCCGAAAAGCCCCATTGCGCCGAGTGCGACTATTATGTCGTTGGCGGCACCGAATACGACCGCGAACGACGGTATCGGGGTCCTGAATATCGCGTATACCGCTATGGCTATGAGTATGAATGCCCATATGATTATGTTGCGCATCTGCGACAGGAAGAAGGAGCCGAGTGTCGGGGTCACCTCATTGTACGAATATGAGGAGAAGGGGATTACAGACTTGAGGCTGCTTACCACCCTGTTCTTGTATATGGCTGAGGCGTTTGAGTAGCTGTTCTTGGCCACGTTGGGCATGTTGGCATAATCGCTGGCATTGTAATGCACGGTGCCTATGAACGGGGAGAGCTCCCCAAGCTCCCCGGATATCGATGCTTGCATCGCGGTTATCGCCTTCTGCTGCCCTGATTGCGATGAGCTTATCATCGACTTCAGGGTGGAGTTGCCCGGCTGCTGCTTGAGCTGGGCGCCGAACGCCGTTATGTTTAGCGTGTAGGCGGAGTAGTTGCCGTAGGCGCTGTAGAACGATATCAAATACGACTGCGCGGCCGACAGGCTTGAATTCTCAGCCATCGTTATGGACAGCCCGCCAGGGGATCTTGACACGCTCGCCTGGGCGCCGGGTATCCTGGAATCCACCATCGATGTAAGGGTCCTGACGTTGTAGGAGGAATTGGTGACTATCTGCACGCTTATGCCTCCCTTTAGCGTTGAATCTAGCTGTATGTGTGGTATGAAGTAGAGGCTTATCAGGAGCATTGCGACAGGTATGAATATGAATTTCCTGTAGTGCTTGCTCTCGTATATGTTTCTCATTAATACCAGTAATATGCATGTTTACAGCAGAAGCCGGTAGCCAATGCTTATGCTAATTATTATAGTGCAAGGCTTAAAATATATTCCGTATCCGGTGCTCATATGGCAAGGAGAGTAAGCAGGAGGAAGATGCCAGACAGGGATGCACACAGGGAGAAGGAGAGGGAGAAGGTAGACACCGGAATATTCGACATGAAGACCATGAAGCTGCTCAGCAAGTTCTACAACAAGGGCATAATAGAGAAACTGGAGTTCATAACCGCAAGGGGCAAGGAATCAGACGTATACATAGCTAGCCCTGGGGCTTCCGAGGATGTCAAGGGCGATTACGTCATAGTGAAGTTCTTCAGGGTAGAGACCTCATCGTTCTTCAAGATGTCGGATTACCTTACAGGGGACCCGAGGTTCTCAAGGATGCGGCTAAACCGCGGGAACATAACAAGGGCCTGGTGCATGAAGGAGCTAGGGAACCTCCGCGTCGCAAGGGCTTCAGGGGTCAGCGCGCCCGAGCCGTACATGGCCAACGGGAGCATACTCGCGATGGAGTTCATCGGCGATGCCAACGGAAGGCCCTCCCCAAGGATGAAGGAGACGAGGCTAGATGACCCGGATTCATTCCTCGGCATGGTGCTGGAGCAGGCGAGGATGTTATATAAGGGCAACCTGGTCCATTCAGACCTCAGCGAATACAACATACTAGTCCATGAGGGCAAACCGGTCCTCATAGACTTCGGGCAGGCGGTAGTGCTGAAGCACCCCAATGCGGATGAGTTCCTGA
>JAJZOJ010000041.1 GCA_021829015.1 Microcaldota archaeon
TTCAAGAGCCAGAATCTTGGGCTTCTTGAACAAACTTATCGAACTCTTTCATCTCCTTGGCGCTTTCTATAAGACCTAAGATTATCTCACTATAAGTCTCCCGAGGATACTTCTTGATCTGCTTCAGAGCCTTAACCACTGACTTGCTTAGTTGTACTGTAGTTACTTCATCAGACATTATATGACACCTATAGTTAATATATAACATATTATATATTTAAGCCTTTGCTTTGCTAGACTAGGGACTACTTTGGGCCATGGTCCGTCCTTGATCCGCATCGAGCACAAGATGTGCGTCAGGTGCATCTCCGACAACACATTTTATAATGTCTTATGAAAAAGACAATATTTAAATATTTATGTCTCCTATATAAGACATTATGAAGGAAGAGTTCCGCTACGTTATAAGTGAATGGCTTGCTAGAAAACTGCCAGAAACTGTAGCGAGGGATGTGAAGATAGACCTAAATGCAGATAAGGTCATAGCAATAGCTGGAGTAAGACGTGCAGGTAAGACCTACCTGCTCTTCGACACGATAAAAAAGCTGGCTGAAACCGGAGTGCCTAGGGAGAACGTACTTTACATAAATTTTGATGATGATAGGCTAATGAATCTAGCAAGCAGCGATCTTGATGATATACTGAGCGCTTATCATGAGCTATCATCGCCTAAAAAGGACGTAAGCATTTTCTTGTTCTTGGATGAAATACAGAACGTAAAGAATTGGGAGCTATGGATTAGGAGGATATACGACTCGAAGAAATACAGGATATTCATAACGGGTTCTAGCTCCAAACTCCTAAGCAGAGAAATTGCCACTTCGTTGGTAGGAAGGAACATAACTTATGTGCTGTATCCTTTCTCTTTCAGAGAGTTCCTATCCGCAAAAGGCATGAAGATGAGGAAAGATGTCTTATACGGTAATGAACGCCATAAGGTCAATGCTTTAGCAAAAGAATACATGATAGATGGTGGATTTCCGGAAACAGCATTTGAAGCAGATAGTGAAACAAAGAAGAAGATAATAAGCTCCTATTACGATGCTATATTGTACAGAGACATAATAAGCAGGTACAGGATTGAAGATGCAAACAGATTGGAGATGGTCTTCAGATATGCGATTAACACATATAGCAGTGGATTCAGTACTGTAAAGCTCTACAACTACTTCAAGAGCCAGAATCTTGGGATAAGCAGGCAGACGATAAACAACTTTATCAAGTTTGGCGAACAGACGTTCCTCTTCTACCAGCTTTTGCAATTCTTCAAGGGCTTCAAGAGATCAAATCAGTCTAGAAAGAAACTGTACGTTGTTGACAATGCGATAATAAGCTTGCTGATATCCAACCTCGAATACGGAAAGTTGCTGGAAAATGCCGTATTAATTGAGCTTTTGCGCAGGAAGGAGCAGAATCCATCCATGGGGATAAACTATCTGAATAACAAGGATGGTGAGGTTGATTTTGTGATTTCAGAAGGAGGATCAGTGACAGAGCTTATACAGGTAACTTACGAACTTAATCAAAAGAATATAGAAAGAGAACTGCATCCCCTCCTAAGCGCTATGAAGGAGCTTAGGCCCAAGAGGAGCGTGGTAGTAACTTTTAATGCGATAGATAAAGCACTGGCTGTAGACAAGAGCATAGAGGCACTGACATTCGTGCAATGGGCACTCGGCGCACGCAATGGGAAATCGTAGCTTGTGGAGCGGGGGTTGGAAGTGAAGCGCATCGCCCGAAGCACAAGATGAGCCGCAGGCACGTCTCCGACAAGGAGGATTTAAATAAGGGATTTTGATTGATGTAAATCGTATAGTTTTATTTAAATTATTTAAACATATAAGAAATGTACAGGACGGGGTAGGGTACTGAAAATAAGTTAGTATGGTGCCAACTTATGGCTAAAAATAAGCAGATGGTTTTTACTATAGGCCACTCAACACGCAAGCTCAGCGAGTTTGTGAGGCTGCTGGATACATACAAGATAAAGGAACTGGTAGATATACGCACCATACCAAAGTCCAGGGCCAACCCTCAGTTCAACGAGAAAAGGCTAGCTGCTGGTCTGAAAAGGCATCACATACGCTACAGGCATATGAAAGGACTTGGAGGCCTCAGGCGTCCGTTGAAGGATTCAGCCAATACGTACTGGTACAATGCGTCATTCAGAGGCTTCGCAGACTATATGCAGACGAGCGAGTTCAGAGAGAGCCTCACCGAGCTTATAAGCCTAGCGAAGAAAAGGCAGACGGCCATAATGTGTGCAGAGGCAGTACCATGGAGATGCCACAGATCGCTGATAGCTGATGCGCTTCTGGTCAGAGGCATGGATGTCAGGCACATCTTCAGCCCGACCAATTCAAAACCTCATGAACTAACAAAAAGCGCAAAGGTGAACAGGCTGAATATAGTGTATAAATAACTGGTCTGCAAGATATGCTTGGTATGTTTATGGATAATGTTGCTGCAACGAGCAAGATGGTAAGGCTTTACATAGCTACGGGTTTCTTGTATTTCGTAATCGGTACGATACTCCTTGCTTTTAACCTGTCAGGCGAAGTTGCTGCAGGTAGAGACCCGATATTCATACTATTATTGTATGGTTTCGTCACGCAACTGATTTTTGGCGTCTCATACATTTTTGTGCCAGGGGTCTCACGCCACAGCGGAGCAAATTATAAGGTCATAATCGCAGAATACGTCCTTCTAAACGCAGGGATAATCGCATTCGAGGGTGTTGCGCTCACAGGACAGAAGGATGCTGTAGTAATCCTGGGAGGGTTGATAGTGATGATCGTGGCTGTTTTGTTGCATGCAGTTAACATATGGCGCACGATAATCGGCAGGAAAAGCGGGAATACGACATAGCGTGAGGATTATACCATCCTTGATAGTGCCTCCATCTTTGCTTTATCATCGATATAATTATCTATCCACGGATACATGTCTTCTTCCTCCATCTTATCATGTGCTGCCAGCAACTGCTCCAAGTCATTCTCAAGGGTTGTATCTCTGGCTTTTAAGCTATCAGCCAATCCCCTTAGATCATCTTTAATCCTGTTATGCTGCGCTATCAGTTCGTCTATCATCGGTGAATCGTCCCCCATCTTCTTCTTGGCAAGCGGGAATAGGATATCCTCCTCCCATTTTATATGACGCTCGATGCCTGCCCTAAATTCCAAAAAGAGTTGCTCTGCTTCTGCCACTTTTTTCGATTTCCTGAACTCCTGGAAAATGTAGTCAAGCCTTGAATGGTCCCTGGACATGAATCCGTATATGTCTTGCTCCCTCTTAGAGTAGGCGCTCTTTGCCTGCTTCCATACGTCCCATGCGATGGCAAACTTTATTATCTGCGGTTCTGTGCCTTTTGTTGCTTCATCCAACGTAAGTTTGTACTTGGTCTTCATGTATTCCAAGAACTCTTTATCGTACTGTTCCATACGGTATGTGTTGTCTTTTAAGCAATTTAAGCGTTGTGGGATGCGGTGTGTGCCGCAAATTCCCATTGGACTATTGAGCACTGTGGTCGACCCTGAATGCCATCGCCCGAAGCAGGGATTGAACCTGCGACCTATTGGTTAACAGCCAATCGCTCTACCACTGAGCTATTCGGGCATCTCATCTTTTTTCTTTTTCTTTTCTTTTTTCTTTTCTTCTTTCTTATCTTCTTTCTTATCCTTTCATTTCTGCTTGAAGAACGGGAACGGTGCCTTGAGATTAACGGTCTTTATGTATATCGAGGAATTGTCTGCGAATGAGTCGACTGCAGATGCCTTCCCGGTCATGTAGTTGTACCTTATCGCGCCGAAGGGCTTCTCGAATGGGGCCTTCGTGAAGGTGAAGACCTTCGTTCCCGACTCCCTGAACATGTCGAACGTTCCTGTTATGTGGTCCGAATTGTCGAAGAACGCGTATATCTTCGGGCTGCCGTCCTCGTGCATTGCCGCGAGCGCCTTGACGAAGGAGTCGAAGTCAGTTGCCTTTACGTTCGTTACCGAATCGTTGGGCAGCTTTCCCTCCGAATATGGGTTAGATTCCAGCACCATTATGGGCACCCTCAATGACTTGAATTCAGGGTGATCAGGCATGCTGTCGGTTATCTCCGCATGCTCGATTCCCTCCACATCAGGGTCGTATAGCAGGAATTTCCCGATTGCCTTTGACCTTATGAAGTATATGAGCCTGGTGTCCCCCATCTTTTCCCCCTGCACTGATAGCATGTATTCCGAATTATCCCTGAAGGCCTTTATGTGGCTGGAGCGGCCCATCAGCTGCCTTGCAAGGTCCCGCATCGAGTCCAGCTCGATGTAGAACGCATGCAGCCCCTTCTCGGCGCCGGGCCTCCCCTTCTTCGCCCCTTTCTCCTTCCTCGCCGCGTTTGCCTTCTTTGCCATGTTTACACCCTGGGATTAGACCTGTACATTCAGTATTGTTTGTATTGCTTGCTTGACCGTCCTGATGCCTTATTGATGCCTTATGAGTATTATGATGGCTGCCCTGTGCTTATGCCCCGCCTCTTAGCCCAAATGCGCTGCTGATGCCACAGCATGGGCCAGCATGCTTATCAGGTACATTATGCCGTATGCGGGCGCGTATATTATCGGGAATGCCACAGCTCCCTCCCCAAGTGCCGCATAGTCGTTGCCTATGGTCGCCTTGGTAGTGAGGGTTATGTTGCTCTGCTTGTATATGAGCGGGCTGGCTATTGAGCTGGCGTAGAGCTGGATGTCGTACTTCCCGGGCTCGTCCTCGTATATCGGATAGACGAAATGCCCCGTGGTGTGGTGGAGCGCTATTACCGTTGTGCTGGTGTTCCATGCCGGAAGGCCATGCACAGTTATGTTGAATGGGCTGTCGGATACCCCCGTATTGTTTATCGATACGTATACGTCTGCAGGCACCCCCGGAGCGGTATCTATAGTTGACGGGGTTACATTGAGCTTGAAGACGTCAGGGGTTACATTGACGTATGCCATGAAGCTCAGGCTGCCCAGCCTGGAGTAATTGCCAAGGTTTATCGCGGTTAGGTTGAATGCGTATGTACCGTTTGCGGTGTCTGGCGCAACTGTTATCCTTATCGATGGCGTTGATGTGTATAGCGGTGAATTCTGGGTCAGCCATCCCTGCGGCAGTGATGATGCATAAAGCTCGTCCCAGCCTATATTGTAGGACCTGCCGCTGCTGTTAGCGGTTTCTGCTGATATCGTTATGTAGAAGGTCTGGCCCTGCCCCACCTTTCCCAAATATATGCTGCCGTTCTGCCGTATCGTGGCATTGAAGGGCTCGGTTATGTTGACGTAGGAGGCGCCTGCCATGGCTGGAATGATTATTGCAATTGCCAATGCGAACGCCAGGGCGGCCCTCATGAATGCACCTAGATTGTTTCGAATACTACTAATTTAATCCTTTTGCATGGGTTTGGGATACCTGCACAAGGGCATGACGGGCTCAGGCATACCTTGTCGTGAAGGTTGCGAGCTGCTGCACAATGTGGCGGTTCCCTGGGAGCAGGGGTATGGTGTAGTTCACCCATACTATCCCCGATATCTCGGTGCCTATGGCGCCCTTCGTGGGCTTGCTTCCGGGGCCATAGCAGTTGACGAACAGCCTGGCCGTGGTTCCGGAGTACAGGGTATACCCGTTCAGGAGCTGGGAGTTAGGGTAATAGGAGGGTGCATCTATGTATGGGAGGGTCCCGACATTGCCGTATTTTGGGCCTAGGGCCGTGGCATTCTGCTGTATGGAGCAGGATATGCCGTTTATGTACATCGTTCCGCCGGTATCCTGGGAGAATATTATCGTTAAGTTTCCTGATGGGGTCATCGTGGTTCCCGAACAGGAGAATGAGGGCGCTGCTGTGCATGAGGTTGGG
Organism: Microcaldota archaeon; assembly: GCA_021829015.1. The sequence goes on from JAJZOJ010000041.1 coordinate 5,873, forward strand.
GTGAGCCTTGTATTGAAGACCCCGAGGTCCATGACTATGTAGATCGCGAGCGATATGATCAGTATCGCAACGCCGTAGGATATCAGGAAGTCCAGGGCAGCCTGGGACTTATTTCTCCTTATCATCGTCCCTCTCCTTGCTCACCTGCAGCTTGACGCCCTTGGAGTCCCTGGTTATGCGTATGTCTAGGTCCTCGTTCCCGAACATCTGCCGTATCTCCTCATAGGTGTAGGAGCTTATGCTCTTCGTGGTCTTGCCCTTGAGTATCTCGTTCCTGCGCTCCCTTATCTTGTCCTTCTTCGATTCCTCGTATATCAGGGAGAGCCTTGGCACGGTCTTGGACTCGAAGAGCTCGTCTATGTCCAGGCCTATCTGCTTGTAGCCCTCATCCTGCAATATGAACTGCCGCACAGCGCCGAATTCGCTGCGCAGCTGCTCGACGCTGGCATCGACCTCCTTCTTTGGGCCTGCCATCACGAAGGCCTCGCTGCCAAGGAACCCGACGAATATGTTGCCGTTGTTCTTGGATATGTCCTGCATCAATTGGGATATCAGCCGCAGTATGACCATGGCGGAGTTGGAGCCGAACCTTTTCGCGTAGTCACCCATTTCGTCTACGCGTATGGTGCCTATCGAATACTGGCCGCCCTCCTTTATGGAGTGCTCTATCTCCTTCGATATGCCTTCTTCATCCGGAAGGTCTATCAATGGGTCGAACCTCTTGCCGCGCTTCTTGAGGAATATGGTGACCAGGCTCCTGAGCTCTGTGGGGTCGAAGGGCTTCTTTATGTAGTAGTCGGCGCCGTACTTGAGGCCCTTGAACCTGTTGGTAGTGGCATCCATTGCGCTTATGAGTATGACTATCGTGTTGCTTGTGGTGGGATCGCTCTTTATCGTGTGGCATATGTCCAGGCCGTCCTTGTGGGGAAGCATGAGGTCCAGTATGACAAGATCAGGCTTGTTCTTCCTGACGAACTCTATCGCCTCCCCGCCATCGTATATCTGGCTTATCTCGAATCCCTTGCCTATGGATAGGCCCATGAGCTTGTTTATGTTCCTGTCGTCCTCTACTATGAGCACCTTCCTTACGGATCCGTGCTCCTGGAGCGGATAGTAGGTGAGTACCCCTCCCCTGTTCCTTGAGGCTATCACCTTCATCTTCTCCAGTTCGGACAGGGCCTTCTTGAGCTTGTCAAGGCCTATGCCCCTGCTGAACGATTCATCGCTCAATTCGTTGAAGGATACCTGCTGCCTGTCGTTTATCAGCTCGAAAATGTCACCTATGCTCCCGGCGGTCGTGTTGCCCGGCATAAAATACACCTGTTTACAGATGCAACGTAGGCAAATATTAGGCTTGCGCTTGGATTTATGGCAGAAGGGAATAGCGGAGCACAGGCATCGCCATGGCGGTCACCCCCTGAAAGACTTTAAAAAGGTTTTCTGGCAATAGGTAGTTGATTGAATGGGTCTTTTTGGCAAGGGCAAGGGCGGCGGGGCTGATGGCCTTCTTGCCGGCGCGGAGATGGGAATGCGCAAACGCGGCGTATCGAAGAGGAGGGCATACATGACCATAGGGGTCGTCATAGCAGTTGTGCTCGTTTATTACGTCTACTTCCTTGCGGTCAACCAGACGGTGGTGCACGCCCCTGCAACGGTCAACATAACCACTCACGGCACTCTATTCAGCATAAACTCCAACCAGTACTTCATATCCCTTGCATCGACGTCGGCAGCTAACGGGAAGGCCTACGTCCTGGTGAGCACCCTTCCGGTGCTGACCAATCCAGTACTAAACGTCACGCTCTCCCTTGACAACATAACCAAGGTGAATGCGGGGTCCCAATGGTCTGACATGGGGATAATGATGCAGTCCATGGGGAGGAACAGCATAACTGTCCAGGTATCCCCGCTTTACACGACGCTGCAGATAGCGTCCAGCTCCTCTGACATAAGGGTGGTCAACAGCACGCTATACAAGTACGGAACTGGCGGCACGGCACCAACCGGTGGCTCTGGAGGCGCATCCACTTCCACGACAACCACTACCGTTGGAACTTCCGCAAGCACTACCAGCATAAAGGCTGCGAACACCACAGCGATAGCGATAAACACCATACTGCAGCAGAACGGGATGTATGCATTGCTGCTCAACTACAGCGTCCTGTATGCCAACACCACCAACTGCACACTTACGAAATACAATACCGCTTACATAAAGTACATGCACTCCAACCCGAAGCCGCCGAACGACTATGACAACGCGAGCAGCATGACCCCGTATGCGATGGTCAGCTCCACTGCAGGGTCAGGAAGCTCCTATTACGTCAATTTCACCACAAAGTCGCGCAGCTCCTTCTTCGACGGCAAGACAGCGGTATCCTTCAACGCGGACACGTCCTCGGGAACGGCGAAGTACACCATAAGCAGCTCTGGGATATTCGAGGGCCAGACCTATGCCGGAATGCTGAGCAACTACAATGCCGCGAAGCTGGAGGGAGCCTGCGGAGTGGAGATATAGCAATAGCTGCCATATGATGTGGCAATCAAAGGCGGAGCATTGGCACTGCAGTAAATGGCTGCGGAGTGGAGATATAGCAATTACGCCGCATATTCGGCAATCAGGGGCAGATTACCCAAGGGTCATTCCTTCTTCTGCTTAGGCCTTACCTTTAGCGTGAAATAGAACTTGCTTCCCCTCCCCGATTCAGATTCGCAGTTTATAGTGCCACCGTGCAGGGCTATGATCTCCTTGGTTATTGATAGCCCAAGTCCAGTTCCGGAGCCCTCCTGCTTGACCAGTCCCTTCTTGGGCGCCTCGTAGAACTTCCTGAATAGCTTCCTCCTGTCCTCGTCGCTTATCCCTATGCCTGTATCGGTGACCTCGCACTGTATCGTCTTCTTGCTCTTCGAGTATATCCTCACGCTGATGAAGCCCTTCTCCGTGAACTTTATCGCGTTACCTATAAGGTTGACGAATACCTGTATCAATTTGTTAGGATCGGCCATTATCTTTGGGACATCGTATTCCACGTGCCAGTCGAACTTAAGGTGCTTGTTCTCGGCAGCCTCCCTCAACGACCTTATAGTCGGGTTGTTGCCCATCTCCGCGAGGTCTACCTCCCTGAGCTCCAGCTTCATCTTCTGGGATTCCAGCTTCGCCGCATCGAGAACCTGCTGTATTATACCAAGGAGCCGGTCCGTCTCGTCCATTATGGTGGAGAGGTAGCTGAGCTGCTCCGGGTTCATCTCCCCGAATTCCCCCTTGTACATGAGCTTGGAGAAGCCTATGATGTTAGTCAGCGGCGTCTTGAGCTCGTGGGATATGTTGTATATGAACTGGGACTTCAGGTTGCCAGTGGAGGTGAGCTTGCTCGCCCTGGCTTTCTCCCTTGAGAGCTCGTCCTCCAGGGCCTGCATCCTCCTCTTAGTCTCCAGCTCCTTGGCGACTATCACGTAGTCCTTCGATTCGGTGCCGCTGAGCAGCCTTATGGAGTGGGTGGTCTCGACCGTAGCTCCCCCCTTGGTCGTGAAGGTCGCATAGGAATTGTCGACCTTTCCGCCGTTCCTTACATAGGCAATGTCCCTGTCGAATACCGACGGGTCGCTGTACAGCGCCCTTACGTCCTTGCCTATGAGGTCGCTCCTCTGGTAGCCCAGTACCTCCGCGGCTGGAAGGTTGCAGTCTGACACGTAGCCGGAGAGGCCCATGCGTATCACCATGTCGGAGGTGCTTGCCATGAAGTCGGACAGGGAGCTCTCAAGGCTCCTTGCATAGCCCTCTGCAGTGGCATCGGAGAACAGCATCACATAGCCGTTCTCCCATCCGGACATCGTGAAGCGCAGGTGCGCCGAGGTGCCCAGCGAGGTTGAGAGGTCAAGGGAGCCGCGCACCATCCTCTGGCCCTTCTGCCTTTGCAGGAGCTCAGTCAATTCCCCGCGCTGCCTGTCGGGGACCAATGACAGGATCCCCTTGCCTATGAGGAGGTTCCTGTCGTACCCGGTTGCATGGACTATGCTCTCCGATGCATCAGTTATCTTGAGGGAATCGTCAAGGAACAATGCGCCCGCATACGAGCCCGCATCCATGAGGTTGAATAGGGCCCTGAGCCTTGCCATCCCGGTGCGGTCGTGCAGGACTATGTGGAAGACCTTGTCGCTTGCCTGCCCCGCTGACAATTCATATGTCTTTATCGTGCTGCCGTCCTTTATCTGGACTTCCTGGGACTTGCCAGATTTGGACAGCCCGGGCAGCTGCTCCGGCCTTATCCACATCATGTCTAGTATGCTTTTCCTGTTTGGGAACAGCCTGAGCGCCGCATCGTTCGATTTTATTATCCGGCCGTCTATAGATACGAGCATCTGGGGGTCATTGCCGCTGAAGGCGCTGCTGAAGTATCCAGCAAGCCTCATGCTCCTCTCGGTCTCCCTCCTGTAGTTTAGCGCAAGAACGCCCATGTATGCCCCGAAGAATATCCAGTCCAGTGCCCCCTGGCTGAACTTGTTCTCCGATGTGGAGAGCATCTCGACTATCGACACTACCCTGCCGCCTATGACAACGGGAACGGCGGCGCAGCTCCTGAATCCCCTGCTCCTGAACTCTATGAGCTCAGGGAATGAGGAATACTCGCTCAGCTCGTTGTCTATGAAGGTCTTCTTCGTGTTGTAAAGGTATTCGTAAAGGCCGCTGCGCCCGTCGGCGTCATAGCTCTTTATCGCTACGCGCTCTATCCCGAATGAATCCCCTATGACCCTGGAGATGCTCTGCTCCGCCTGGCCCTCCGCGACGGCGTTGCCTACGGCGAATACCAGTTCCTGAAGCATCTTTCCCATCTGGGGGCTCCCATCCATCATACCACTCAAATCAGATAAAATATTGAACGAATCCATAGGAATGTACGCGCATACCGTATTTGCCATGTAAGATTATTAAAGATTCATCGAGAATCTATTACTGGGTGGGATTATGGAGAGCTTTAGGGATCTTGTATCGGAGTCTATGAGGAACTTCCGGAGCGCGAAGAGGTACAGGAGACTGAGGGAGTACGTCACAGCGACGTTCCTGTACGGCAGGTCGATAGAGATGGCGCTGCGAGCATTGTTCCTGAAAAGGGTAAGGAGGCAGCCGCCGAGCGGCGCCTCGTTGGGTTATCTCGCAAGGGGCGCGGTGCTTCCAGAGGAAGTGTATGTGTACCTCAGCTCTATGGACGAGGAAGGAGCTGCTGCGGACGCTGACATGGAGGCATACAGCATGCCTGGAATGGTAGGCGGCGCGAGTCGCGTGGACGCCGGGCGTGCAACATATCTCGATGGACTGGCCAAGAGGCTGCTTGACTACATAACCGCATACTCCTGACGGGATGCGGTCATGCTTATTAATTTTGCCGCAGGATAGTTCCTCTTATGGAGTTCAGGGAGCTGTTCGAGGGAGTCTACAAAATAGACGGGAAGCTGGCCACGGAGAGCATGGCCAAGGGAGTCAGGGTATATAACGAGGATCCCCTAATCCACGATGGAAGGGAATATAGGACATGGAACCCCTACAGGAGCAAGCTCTCTGCCGCTCTTCTGAACGGCATGAAGAACATGAGCATATCGAAAGGAGGGAACGTGCTGTACCTCGGTGCAGCCACAGGGACGACGGTGAGCCACGTCAGCGACATCGTGGGACCAAAGGGCAGGGTCTACGCGATAGAGCTCTCCGAGAGGAACATGAGAAGCCTCATAGAGGTGTGCGCGCACAGAAAGAACGTACTTCCGGTGCTTGCCGATGCATCGGACAGCTCCGCATATTCCGAGTACATAGATGGGGAATGCGATGCGATATACCAGGACGTATCCGCCAAGAAGCAGGCAGGCATACTGCTTGAGAACAGCAAATTCCTGAAGAGAGGAGGATATGCATATTTCGTGATAAAGTCGCAGAGCATAGACATATCCGCGGATCCCAAGGATGTGTACAAATCTGAGCTCGCGAAGCTGGAGGGAACCTTCGAGGTTGTGGAGAGGCTCAGCCTCGAGCCGTATGACAGCATGCACCTGTTTGCTGTGCTTAAAAAGGTTTAGGTGGAAATTAGATTATGCCAATGAGGAATGGTTCGTATTACGTCTCGCTCCTGCATGACTTCAAGGGCCGCAGGGTCATGTGCGAGTTCTGCGGCACCGAGACCGCGTCCGAGAGCGACCTCTGCATATGCTCGGGCTGCGAATGCCTTGCATCCTCGAGCAGGGAGGGGCTTGAGGCGAAGGACCATGAGCTGCTTGGCGCCCTTGACAGTATAAGGAAGTCAACTGAATCGAAGGACTTCGCCGCTGCCGCGGCGGCATATGATGCGCTTACTGTAAGCAGGAAGGTGGTGCAGCTCGACTATGCGGCCGCGGTCGCATACATACGCGCATCGAACAGCGAGCTCACTGAGATAAACTACATGAAGGAAGGGTTCATGGAGGACAATCCGAAACACAGGGTGAAATCCGAGAAGCTGATGCTCTCCGCGAAGAACCTACTCGCAAGGGCGATAGCAACCGCTGAATCGGAGATGGCGAAGGGCGAGGCCTCCACAGGATCCATGTACGGAAGATTCCTCTCCATGCTGAAGATGGACATGGGAAGGGGAGCGTCGCAGGCCGCGAAGGAGCTCGAGAAATCGGGGAACAAGTTCGTGTCGGGTTATGCGAACATGCTGCTCCTATCGCACAAGGGCGACTACAGGAACCTCCTTGCGAGCGCAGAGGAGTTCACGAGGAAGGGCAATTTCTCGACTAATGCATTCTACTACGTGGCATATGCGCTCTTCAGGCTCGGGAAGGCGAAGGATGCGAAGGCAGTAATGGAGGCGCTCAAGGGATTGATGTCCAACGTGAATTCCGAGGCGCTCCTCTTCGAGATAGACGCATCGCTCTCTATCTGGAAATGAAGATGAGCCGCATATCGTACTTGTTGTCCATTATGCAGAAGCCGAACCGTTCTAGCTGGACTATCTCACCGTCCTTCAGGGCAGAGGCGTAGGATTCTATTAGCCCCTCGCTCTCAGTCATGCTGCCCTCCAGAAATTTGCCCTCGGAATCGACGACGTCACCCGGGATCAGTATCTTGCACCGCATCGAGCCCTTCTCGGTTACCCACTGTATGTTCCGTTCGCTCTCCTCCTTGGTTTTGGTACCGTAGACGGAGCCGTTCTCCGGGCTCACTGCAACGTTGAACAGTCCCTTGAGGCCTATTACCTCGCCGCTGCCCATTGAACGGGCATCCGGGCCGCTTATGAACAGCTTCCCGTCAACATCGTACATCCTTGTGCCGAAATCCTTGGACGGGTGCATCCTCAGCCTTACCTCCATCGGCTCCATTGATACGGTAAGCCGCTCGGGGCTCTCGACGTAATACAGCCTCTTAGATATAGGGTCTATGATGCTCTTGTTGTATGCGAGCAGTTTCGAGATGTCCGTGCTGCTCTCCACTATGCTCATGCCGAAGCCCAGGACGAATTTCCTTATGGCCTCGGGCATTATCCCCCTGCGCCGGAGCGCCGCTATCGTCACGAGCCGCGGGTCGTCATAGCCGCTGAGCAGCTTCTCGCTTATCAGCTTGCGTATCTCGCGCTTCTGCTTAGGCTGGCCCTTTATCGACAGCCTCGCATGCAGATGGACCCTTGGCTTCCTCATGCCCAGATAATCGAGAACCATGTCGTAGAGCGCACCCCTGAGCTCGTATTCCCTGGTTCGTATCGCATCGGTCACCCCGTTGACGGAGTCGTTTATCGGGGTATTGAAATCATATGTCGGCCACACGATGTATTTGCTCCCTTGCCTGTAGTGGCTGTGCCTCTTAAGCCTTAGCATCGTAGGGTCCCTGAGGGTGGTGTTCTCAGACCCCATGTCGCCCTTCAGCCTTATCGCGATCTTTTCTTCCTCGTATTTCCCCTCCAGCATCATCTGGAACTTCTCCATGTTCGTCTCAGGGGAGTTGGACCTGTGCCTGCACTCCCTGCCGTCGAACCTGTTGCGCTTCGTATCCTCGCCGGTACATTCGCATGCATAGGCATTGCCTTCCTTGAGGAGCTTCCTCGCGCAGTCGTATATCATGGCCATGTTGTCGCTGGCGTAGTACTCCCTGTCAAAGGCGATACCTAGCCATTCCAGGTCCTTCTTGATGGAATCCACGAATTCCTGAGATTCCTTCTCGGGGTTCGTGTCATCGAAATAGAGGAATGCCTTGCCCTCGTATATTCCTGCGAACTCCCTGGCGAGGAATGCGGCGCTCGCATGGCCTATGTGTATGTATCCGCTAGGCTCCGGGGCGAACCTTGTTGCGAAGGATCCCTTGGTCGCGCCGGCAAGCTCCATCCTCGGCTTTGACGTGGCCGCGGCCTTGCTCTCCTGCTGCCTCTCGAACTCCACGGAGTATGCGGAATACTCGCTCTCTAGGCCCTCCCTCGGTAGGGAGTTGACCTCGTCGACTATCGTCCTGACCTCAGACTCGAGCTCCTTCATCGATTCCTTAGGGACCAGCTTGGCTACCTTAGCGAGCACGTTGCCCGGCCTTGCGCTGCCGTAATCCATAGCGTTCTTGAGCGCATATTTGCGTATCTGCCCCTTCACCGCTTCAGGTATCATTTCACGTACCCGAGTACGACACCCTGAACTGCTTGTCGTATACGGTGCCGGTGCTGTCCACTAGCGCCGATATCGTCAGGTTCACCTTGGCGCCCACCTTGGGGACGTTGCCTATGAATACCGACTGGTTCGTGCTTGGCACCGCTACATTGACCGGCTGCTTTGAGTAGTAGAGCGTCACGGTGCTTGGCATGGTCAGGTATGTGACGGCGCCTACGCTTACGGAATTGCCTGCAGCAAGGGCGACCTCCTGACCAAGGGAATAAGCCGAGATGTTGTACAGCGCTACCTGGTATCCGTATCCGGTAGATATGTAGCTGTCTACAAGGCCGTTGGCCTCAAGCGAGGAGAGAACGTTCCCGGCAATGTCCTTTTGGGATGCATTGACAGTCAGGTTGGCCAGGCTGCCATACCCGCTTACCGTTCCGTTGGCCTGGCCTGTAACGAACACCGTCTGCACCTGCCTAACCGTGGTTGTCGTAGATCCCTGCGCAGTGGTATTGTTGTTCCCGAATGCCAGGTACGACGACAGGAATATTACGGCTACGAACAGGGAGCCTATGAAGAACACAATCTTTTTCGTTTTTTCTTCCATGCAAAGCACTGTTATTACGTCTGTTTCCTTTCAAAAGTATTTTATTAATTGGATTTATAATCATTCTGCTAAAAGCTACAAAACTGTGGGTAATGACATGACTTTCAAAGACGGAGACTTTCTGGAAATAGAGTACAGCGCATGGGCGTCTGCAGACGGCAGGCTGATATCTACGACTGACGAGAAGAGCGCCAAGGAGGCCAGCATATACAACGAGAAGGCCCACTACGGGCCCGTGCTTGTCATAATAGGCTCAAACAGCGTGATAAAGGGATTGGACCGGGAGATAAGGTCCATGTCCACCGGCGAGAGCAGGAAGATGACATTCAAGCCCGAGGACGCCTTCGGGGACAGGCAGCAGGATCTCGTTAGGATAATGCCATTGTCCGAGTTCAGGAAGAGGGACATGGAGCCCTATCCCGGGATGCAGGTAGATATAGACAACACCACCGCAATTGTGAAGAGCATAACCTCCGGGAGGGTGACGGTTGACATGAACCACCCATATGCGGGGCAGGAGATAACGTACGAGGTAAAGGTGCTCAAGGCTCTGGATTCCGAGAAGGAGAGGCTTGCTGCACTTGGGAGGACCTATGGAGTCGAGCCATCCTCATCGGAGACTAAGGGAGATTCGATGTCAGTAAGATACGCCAACGGCGTAAGGAAGAACGCGGACTACTTCATAGGCAAGGCGAACATGATAGCCTCGGTATTCACCTACTTCAAGGGCATAAAGAAGGTCGAGGTGACGGAGGAATACCTCAGGCCCGAGGAGAATTCCAAGGAAGGGAAGGAAATGGATGAGGCCGGCGCTGCAGAGGAATAATCGTCCCGGCAATGCCGGGCCCGTCCAGGAATTAGGATAAGGGATAGGAGCTTCAGCCGCGTATGTTTATCGCGTAGGTGCTGTTCATCTTGACTCCGAGCTGCTTCGCTATGGCGGACTTCTCCGAATTGAGTATTATAGCGTAGCTGCTCCACCTGTTTGTCAATTCCTTTCCGCCGCAGTTGGGGCAGGCATCCCCGTGGCTTATCACCAGTTTGCAGTTCTTGCATGCTTTTTCCTCCATGTCATCACTTCATCTTCGCTTCCTGTTCTGGCCGCCCTTCTGCGGCACCCTCGACTTCATGCGGTCGCCTTCCGTTATCCACTCAGGCTTGCCCAACCCTTCCGGCTTCATCGTAAGCGCTATCTTCGAGTCCTTGACGGAGTTCTTCATGCTCACTGTAGATATCTTAGCAAGCACGGAATCCCCCTTCTTCAGGCTCCTTCCGCTCCTCTTCGATACGAATGCAGGTATCTTCCTGTCGAAGGACAGGAAATCATTGGTTATCTGAGATACGTGGACGAGCCCGTCTATCGGGCCTATCCTTATGAAGGCGCCGAATTCCGCCAGCTCCGTTACCTCCCCCGCCACTACCTCCTCGACGAACGGCAGGTATGTGAGCATGTCGAATTCCACATCATGATGGGTAGAGGGATCCCCCGGGTATATCGTGCCGTCGCTTATCCCGTGCACCTTGAACACGGAAACGATTACGCCAAGGCTCTTGTCTATAGTGCCCTCGTACTTCCTCTTCAGTATCTCCGACGCCACATCCTCGATGTCCTTGTCGAAATACTCCGGGGGCATCTTGAATGTGTCCTTTACGCTGTGTATGTAATACATCATATCACTTGAGGGGCCTCATCGGCCTTATCTCTCCGCTGACGGACATCTTGAAAACGACCACGCCCCTTGAGAGGAGCCTGCGCGCGAGGGCGGTGTCGTTCGTTATGACAACCTTCCCGCGCCTGGGTGACGCATCTAGTATCCACTTATCAGCATATTCGGTTATATTATCAACATCAATCTTTTTAGCCTTTATCTCAAGGAGGGCCAGCCTGGCCGATGCCCCCCTTTTGCCCCTGTTTTCGGAAATCGCCCTTAGTTCAGCCAATATCCCCCTTGAAACGAGCGGTTTCCTGGTTGGGAACCTCCTCTGCACAGCCTCGAAAACGTTCCTGTTGTGGGAGAACCCGAACATCATTGAGCTCGTGTCCACAATGACATGCGGCACCTACGCACCCTAGTTCCTGGCGCTCAATACGAGGGTACCGGAGTGTATCCGCGCATGGGCGCGGGCCTGCGCCTGCTCCCTCATCGCCCTTGCCTTTGCGCTCTTGAGGAGCCTGTCAAGGTACCTCTGGAGTATCAGGGCGCTGCTGTGCTTCGTGTCGCTGGTAGAGTATACAAGGGTAACCGGGTCCGTCGACAGGGCTATCCTCATCAGCTGCTCGATCGCCTTGCTCCCCTTGAGCTCGTTGAGATACCTCTTCTTGAATTCCGCCCACTTCTTCGGGTCGTGCATGTACCATTTGCGCAGCTCCTGCGTCGGGGCGACGTTCTTCAGCCATATGTCGACGTTAGGGGTGTTGCGCCTTATTCCACGGGGCCAAAGCCTTTCGACGAGCACCTTCATCCCATCGGTGACGTAGAACTTCTCGTATACCCTCTTTATGAGTATCATCGGAACCAGTTATAATAAAAAGGCATTTTATTTAAATATTCTGCCCAGCATGCGGCAAAACGCCTGTCGAAAACTGGCGGTATTCCAGAAATGTAGAAAGTTTTAAAAGCTAACTAGTCATATATAATAGGCGACACACCTGATGGTGGAA
>JAJZOJ010000005.1 GCA_021829015.1 Microcaldota archaeon
AAGCGCGGGTATCTCAGGGTGCTGGGGCCTTACCGCGCCCTTGCTGACGTCGGGAAGCGAACGGCCTATCCCTATGCCGTTGCTTGCCTCGATGTCAATCACCCTTTTTATCGCGATCTGCGGCATCGGGTAATTCTCCTCCCTCAATCGCTGCAGGGCTACATAGTCGAACGGGGCGTGGGCGGGAACGCTCATCACCACCCCTGTCCCGATGTCGGGCTTCACGAAGAATCCAGGCAGTATGGGAATCTCGCTGCCATCAACCGGGTTTATGGCCTTCTTCTTCAATAGCTCAGCCCCGGCCATGCTTTCCCCCGCGGTTACCTGCATCTGGTGGGAGAGCATCTCAGCCGCCTCCCTTGTCATGTAGTATCTGCTACCGCCGATCTCTGCCACAACATACTCCGAATCCTTAGAGACGAACAGGTTTGTCACCCCGAATACCGTTTCGGGCCTGTAGGTCGAGCATCCGAAATAAATCCCGCTCTCAGGGTCCTTGAACTTTATTACCGTGACCTCCTCTATCTCTGGGTCCACGTCATGCTTCGTGTCATGCTGCCCGACCGCGTTGTTGTCGTTGGTGCACCATCCTATCGGGTGCTTGCCCTTGGTTATGTAACCCTTCTCCCTGAGCTTCAGGAACTGCCACTCAACCATGCGGCTGAAGAGCGGCTCTGTGGATACGAACTTCCTCCTCCAGTCAACCCCATAGCCTGCGATCCTCATGCCGTACTCCATCTCCTTGACGAAATAATCCGCTATGTACTTTGGGTCAACCATCTTGGATATCTCGCTGTCTGGGACATGGAACATCTTCAGCTCGTCTATGAGCTCCTTGTCGTTGTTGTTTATGCGTTTCGCGAAGGCCAGCAACGGCGTCCCTGTCGCATGGAAAGCCATCGGGTAAAGCACGTTGAAGCCACGCAGGCGCATGTAGCGCGCGTAGGTGTCAGCGGTGCCGTAGGTCCTTATGTGCCCCATGTGCTGCGGGGAGTTGACGTAAGGGAATGCCGCGGTAACAAGTAGGGCGGGCCTCTCATTTGGCTCCATCTCGTAGACCTTGGCATTGTCCCATGCCTTCTGCCATTTCTGCTCAATGCCCTTGTAGTCAAGCATGCATATACCCCAATCTGATGGCCAATTAGCATTAAATATTAGAAAACATCTTTTAATAGTTTCCCTATTCTAATATATCGGGTGAAAGATATGAGCAACACGGATGCAAATCACCAGGTAAAGCAAATGCCTGTGCCTTACGAGAAGGTAAAGGAGGTAATGGATGAGGAAACCTACAAGTGGCACCATGAGAAGCACTATGCTGGATACGTCAACAAAAGGAACGAGATAGAGAAGGAGCTCAAGACCGTTGACAGGTCGAAGTCCAATGTGAACTACAGCGCATACAGGGCGCTGAAGCTGGAGGAATCCTGGAACGGGAACGGCCAGATACTCCACGAGGTATACTGGGATACCATGGGAGGCAATGGCCAGCTTGCCGGCACCTTGGGCATCGCGGCCAAGATAAAGGAGGACTTCGGATCCTTCGACGCTTGGAAGGAGGACTTCCTCGCCGCAGGAAAGGCTGGGAGAGGTTGGGTGGTCCTGGTCCATGACAGGCTCACGGACGGTAAGCTCAGGAACGTGATGTTCGACGCGCACAACATGGGAAGCCTTGCGGGATCCGTTCCGCTGCTCTGCGCTGACACGTTCGAGCACGCGTACTACCACAGGTTCGGCCCGGACAGGGGGGCGTACCTGAATGCGCTTGTCGCCAACATAGACTGGGCAAAGGTAGACAGGAAGCTCAAGGGCTGACATTGATATAGATGCAGCTGCTCCTTATCCGATTGGCGAGCGCGGCGGCGATATCGTTAGTGTACATGCTTTTCGACGTGTTCAATCGCAGGAATGTGCCGTCCGCGTTCGCCTACGGGAGCCTTGCATACGGCCTTCTGCTTACGCTTTCCTACCTCAATTTGGCCGCGATACTCATGAGCCTGGGCATCGCCTCTGTTGTGCTTGGGATAGGCTACGCAGTATACAGGATAGGGCAGGTTGGCGCTGCCGACGTCATAGAGATTGCCGCGCTCTCCCTGATAATCCCGGTCCAGCTGCTTCCGAGGCTGCTCCCTTGGATCGGCCAGCTTGGCATGCCCTTCATAGTAGCGGTGCTCATAGACACCGGAATATTCGCCCTGATCATGGTTCCGGTGTACTATATCCCCATGGCGCGGAGGAAGCTGAAAAGGCCCCTGACATCATACGTCGAGAACCGCAATGTGCTCATGGCAGCGATAATGCTTCTTGCCTATGCCTCATTCATACTTTTTGCCGAGCTGACCGTTGGCATAAGCGTGGCCGGAACGGTGGTGCTCTCGCTGATGGCTGTCAGCTCCTCCTCTGTCATGCTTTTTGCCGTGCCGATAACCCATTCGATGGTAAGGGACGTGCTGCCAAAGGAGATGGAGGAGGGCGACATAATGGCGGTGAACCTCATGGGCATGAAAAAATTCAACAGGCTCAAGGGCTCCGTCATGGGACTCGACCGCCTCCTGAACCGCAGGGCCATTGCCGCGCTGAGGGCAAGGAAACCGAAGGAGAGGTTCCCGGTATACAAGGATGCGATGCCCCTCGCCCTGCCGATATTCGCCGCTGTGATAGCCGCAATCCTCGTAGGGAACATACTCCTCCTCGTCATATGAGGCTGTTAAGCCTTCATGCAAAGTAATTTTAAGCTTGCATGCAATTGTCTACCGATGCGATGAACTACGTAAGGGACCACGTGAAGAGGTACTGGGGAATGGCATACAGGAGGACGATAGGCCTTGCTATAACAACATTCGCGATGGTGATGGCGATAGGCATAGCATTCACTGTCTTAACCAAGTCCCTTGCGCTCACCGGGCCATTTACGTACATAGCATTCTGGCTTGTGATAACCGCTGGCGGCATCGTAGTGATGTTGGCCAACTTCCTAAGCAGCCATATTACATCTGTAGGGTACATGACTGATGAGGAGCACACGATACATGCGAGGTTCATGGCATGGTGGATGGTCTCCATAGTCGTGGGGATAGCCCTGTTCTTCCTGCCTGCCCTGTTCGCAGGCGCTGAATTCCTCCCCCTGGCACTGATGTTCGCCCTTGGTGGCGTCATGCTCACGCTGTACTTCAGCATATCCGTACTCTTCAAGCACTCCTACCACGAACTGGCGATAGGCACCGCTGCATTCTGGATAATGCTAGTGGTGGGGCTGCTTCTGCTCGGCGGCTCCTTCAGCAGGGCCGCCTTCTCGCAGTTCGCGCTCTACTTCTCCGCAATGTCGATAATGACGATATCCGGATTCGTTGGCATCGCCATGCTGATAAACGCATCGCGCGATTCCATCATGGAGTTCACGCGCGTGGTTGATGAGATGTCTCTGATACCAAGGAACTCGCGCCTGCACAGAGGCTCGTCCCCCCTAGGGAGAAATAGTCGTGGGCGCGGCAGAAGCAGAGGGCTAGGAAGATAGGCGGAAATTGGCCGTAACTAAAGCATTGGACGAAAGCGCAAGGGTCGTATTCTGCGATGCTGTTGATGCCACGTACGTGGAGGAGCCTGAGACGCTCCATGACGAGAATGAATACCCTAGCCCAGGCTTGGCGTATATGATGTAGTTGCCCGACGGGAAGTATGCGATAGTGTTGCTGAAGTAGGTCACGCCGTTGACTATCACCTCTCCGGTTGGGTATGCGTTGAAGGTTATGCTGTCTATGCTGGCCTTTGATGGCGCGACCTGCTGTATCGAGTATCCCGAGGAGCTGTATACGTCGTTGCCGCAGGTGGAGGCGTCTCCGGAGGTGCACAGCCTGTAGCTCAGGGAGAAGTCCACTATGGTCTGGCTGCCGCTTGGCAGCTTCACCCCGTTTATCGTAGCATTGCACAGTACGGATGCGCCGTACCCTGCGAATTCCGGAGAGCAGCTGCCGTAGCTGTACTTCCTTCCCGTGTTGCCCACGTTCGTCACCGATATGTTGAGCGCATTGCCGGGAAACAGCATGACTGAGCCCAGCTGGTTCTCGAACACTATGTAATACGTAGATGCGACCGAATTGAAGCTGACCAGCGATTCGGTGCATGGGATAAGCGGCTGGATGTTGCAGGTCGACTGCAGGTAGCTTGTCGGGGGCCTTGTCCCAGAGAGTACGAACACGAACACGACGAATATGGATATTATTATCATCGCCCATGAATATGTTATGACGAACTCGAGGGCTGACTGCTGCTTGAGCGGCATGATAACTGCTTAGCAGCATATTTATTTATGCTCATCGCATTACTCTCGTGGCAAGGCGAAAGACCGGAATCGTAGGAGCGATACTAGCGCTCACAAGGATAGAGCACAGCATAATGCTTGTTCTCGCCGTAGTCACAGCGGAGATTCTCGCCGGAATGCTCCCCGCGTACCGGATACTTGCGCTCAGCCTGATAACCCCGATATTCATAAGCATGGGCTCCTTCGCGATAAACGATTATTATGACGTCGAATCCGACAGGTCGAACAAAAGAATGGACAGGCCAATAGTCAACGGCTCGATATCCAAGGGGGCGGCTATGAATGTGGCGCTGGCATGCTTCGCCATAGGCGTCGGGGCCAGCGCACTTATAAACGCATACGCATTCGCCATCGCGCTGGTGTTTGCGGCGCTCGCATACCTCTACAGCTACAGGATGAAGGACATTGCGCTGCTCGGGAACGTCTACATAGCCTTCTCCATGATGATACCGTTCATATACGGGAGCTATGTCGTCTCCTCCAGGATAGGCGCCCCGATAGTGTTCATAAGCGCCGTTATATTCCTCGCGGGGCTCGCAAGGGAGATACACGGAATGGTGCGCGACTATTCCGGGGATTCTAAGACACGCGGGACCAGGAACATCATATACCACATGGGCAGCAGGAGGGCCTCCCAGGCCGCGTTCGTGCTATACGTTGAGGCGATAGCGATAAGCGCATACATGTTCTTCTTCGTGGCCCCGTTCGCGTACAACATCGTATATGCTGCCCCCATCGCGGTAACGGACATCGCCTTGGCATACATTGCATCAGGGTTCATGCTCGGGAAGAAATCTAAAAGATTCTACGGAATGTCAAGGAACCTCAGCCTTGCTGTGATGGGGCTAGCATTGCTAGCGTTCCTTGCCTCGGCTATCCTTTACATACATCTTTGAGCATTGAGCATTCGGGTCTTCACTGGGGCTGCGGCCTGGCCTGCTGCTTGCCTGCCTCGGTCTTCGCCTCGAAATCCCCTAGGCCGTGCTGGAACTCCTCGTTTGCCTTTATTGTGCCCCTTTCCTTTAGGACCTCCCTTGAGAGAAGATAGTAGATGAACGCAAGCGACCTCCTGCCCCTGTTGTTTGAGGGTATTATGAGATCTATGAACTTCGTGGAGTTGTCGGTGTCGCTCAATGCGATTATCGGCATGTTGACCCTGCTCGCCTCCTTTATGGCCTGCTTCTCATTCCTTGAGTCGCTTATGATTATGAGCCTCGGCTCCATGAAGTCATCCCTGTTCGGGTTGGTGAATATTCCAGGGGTTACCCTCCCCTTTATGAACCTCGCGTCTATTATCTCGGCGAACTTCTGCGCGGCTGCTATCGCATATATCCTAGATGCGGTTACGACTATCCTGTTGGGCTCGTACTTCGCTATCATCTTAGCCGCGAGCTTTATCCTGGAGTCTATCGTCTTCAGGTCTAGCAGGTAGAGCCCGTCCTCCCTGACCTTGTATATGAACTTCTTCATGCCAGGGCTCTTCGTCTTCGTCGCTATGTGTATTCCTGCCTCCAGGTAATCGTTCTGGTTTGCAAGCAATTCTTCTTCCGCCATTTTCAAACACCTTCGGGACCGCCGAGACTTTCAACATATTATTGTTTTTGAACTCGGGTCGCCGGCACCCCATGCCGGTAGCCTACCAGGCTAGCCTACGGCCCCATTTATTAACATTATTTCCTCCCGAACTGGACGAACTCGTCTATCAGCTCGACGTTGCTTATGAACATCCTCCTGCAGCAGTACCTCTTGACCCCCAATGAGTCGAGGACCTGCCCGGCAGGCTCGTTCTCCTTGTTTACCCGCTTGTCGTACTCGTCCCACTTGTCTGCAACAACCGCACCGCAGCTGAAGCATCTCACAGGCATCATCATAGCATAATCACCTATATGATTTCTGGAACCTCGCCCTGGCCTTCGGCCCCTTGAACTTCTTGGGCTCGACCCTTCTAGCATCATCTACGACCATGGACCTGTCGTGCAGCATGTACTCCCTGCGCATCTGCACAGATTCCTCGCCTGAGGAGTCCACTATGCTCTTTGCTATAACGCCGCGCACAGCCTGCGCCTGGGAGCTTGGCCCTCCTCCGTAAACATTAACCTTTATTTCTATCCTCGACATCTGCCTCGAGGTCCTTTCCGATACGCCTATGGGCTCAAGCATCAGCTTCCTGAGCTCAATCGGCTCGATGACGTTTATGTCGAACCCGTTTATCCTTATTCGTCCGTTGCCGCTCCTCCAGGATGCCCTTGCGACGGCGTTCTTCCTCTTGCTCTTCACGGGCTTGGCGACCTCCTGCTTCTTTGGCGCCCTCTTCCTTGCGGGGCGCCTCCTCGCCGGCGCGGAGTCGGACTCCGCCTTCCCCGAATCCTGAGCCTGCTCCTGCTGGCCGCGCTCCGGCTCAGTCTCCGGCCTGGCTGCCTTTTCCTCGGCCTTGGCATTTTCCTCTGGAACCGCTTTTTCCTCTGCCATCAAACAAACCTGCTGTATCCTAGAAGCTTAGACAATTCGCCCACGTAGATGTAACCCGTATACATGCTCTTCGGCTTCTTTGTCTCTACCTCTATCGTTTTGAATCCATTTAACTCTTTTGGAACCCCGATGAACACCCTCAAACGCTTGTACGCGCTCTTTCCGCTGGGCTTCTTGTGGTATGGGAGCATCCCCCTGACTATCCTCCTTACGAGCATGTCCGGCTTCCTCGGCCAGTACGGCGAATGCTCCGGGTTCTCCTTCTCCTGCAGGCGCAGCCTCGTCCTGTACCTCTTGGCTATCGTCTTCCTGTTGCCGCTTATGTATGCCATCTCCGCATTGATTATGGCAACCTTCTTGCCAAGCATGAGCTCCTTGGCCACGGTGCTGGCCAGCCTGCCCAGGACCTTGTCCTTTGCATCGTATACAGAGTATTCCTTGTAAGATTCCATCAACATTGCCCCTGTGTTATACTTATACTATTACCTTTATGCCCTTCTCCTTGACCATGTCCTTTATGCCGATTACGCTGCAGCCGGATTCCTTCAGGGACCCGAGCGCGGTTGACGAGTACTCCATCGCAGATATTGTGACCTTGCGGTTTATCTTCCTGTCAAACAGCACCTTCCCAGGAACGACCACCTTGTCGCCGTCCTTGGTGTTGGCCTCTATCTTTGAGAGGTTCACCACAGGCCTCTTCCTTGCAGGGATCTCGACCATGCGGTAGAGCTTCTTCCAGAGGTTCTGGTAATGGCCGCCCTTGGCCGCACCGTCAAGTTCCCTGAGCCAGCTGCTCACAACAGGTTTTTCAGCGTTTATCTTCATCTTGATTCATCCTTTTCAGCATTTGCGGGGGACGAGATTCGAACTCGCGCGGTCTCTAAAGACACAGGAGCCTCAGTCCTGCGCATTGGGCCATGCTCTGCCACCCCCGCACCTCATATCTTCTTCACTTCCTTCGCTATCTCCTTGAGCTCATCCTTAATTGCTCCGACAGCCTTATTAATTATTTCTTTGGGTGGCATCTGGCCGAATGTCTCAACGTAAAAATTGAACGTGTTTTCATCCGGGGAATCATAGGTGACTATCCCGGGCTGGAACTTCGAGTGCCTGAACCCGTCGCCCATGATAGCCTTGCAGTCTACCCTGAGCTTCTGCTCCGCGGCGAGCTTTATTATCGGTATCTTGTCGTTTGATACCCTGACCTCCTTGTCCCTGCTGGACAGCTCCCCGGAATACACGGTCTTTGGTCCGGTGGCATCTAGGGTGAATATGACCTCATCCTCGTCGGAATAGCCGCTCGAGGGGGTCTTTATCGGTATCAGGCCTATCCTGTGCGCTATGTACTCGTCGAATATCGCGCTCGTGTTGTCGTAGAATGTGACTGTGTCTATTGCGAAGCACTTCACGTGGTTTATCGCGGCGCGCCTAATCGCGTTGGCGCAGTAGGCACCCGCATCCTTTAGCGTGAACTTGCAGTATATGCCGTTGTCCTCTATTTTCTCCAGTTTCATGGGCATCATCAGGAAACAAACCGTTAGGTAGCAATTAAAAAATGTACCGTAGAATTATTAGATAATCATATTTAAATACTGTATGGTTGGTGCCGTGGGATTTGATAGCGTGTTCATGGGGGATATAAAGAGCGCCGACATAAGCAAGGATGTCTACAGGCTGGGCAGCAAGGCGCTGAACGGGAGCACGAGAGTGCACATGTCGAGGTCCAAGATGGACAGGCTGTCCGATGCTATTTACCTTGAGGTTGGTGACGGCAGGAAACTGGAATACGACGGGTTCGACAGCCCTAGGTACATCGCGGCAATGAACATAACCTACGACACGCTCTTCAGCGTGTTCGACGTAGATTCGAGGACGCTTTTCGCATGTAGGTTCTTCAAGCTAGTGAGCATAGACAAGGAGCTCAGGAAATTCATAGATTCTGCAAAGAGGTCTAGGTTCCACAACATGGAAGCTAGAATAATAGGCATGCAGAACAAGCAGGATTTCAGGTATACCGCGGAAACCCTGTGCAGGTTCGTGTCCGACAACGGGATACGGCTCTCCGAGGTGGAGCTGTTCGGCGGCAATGCAAGGCACATTGCCATAGACGCTAAGCTTGGCACCAGCTTCGATGTGCTCGGCGAGGACAGGGTATACAGGCCAGGGGAGCTGACCAACAATTTGACCCTGGAGCAGTTCGAGGCCTCGCTGAAGGCGGGAGCCCAAAATAAGTCAGTATAGCCGCGTTTCGTGGATGTCCGAATAAGTTGGAGGACCGTCCCCGAGGGTGCTGCTTTTCAGCTTTATGCTGCGACAGGTGAAGCTGCCGAACCTTACCCCATTATCATAGGCCAGGCGGGCCTTCGCCGCGGCTCGGGCTATCGTCACATGTGGCACGTAGCTGCCCGCATCCATACCTAGGGAGTCGCATATCCGATTCCTCAGCTCCGTTAGTTCCCTCGAGCCCCTGGCTACTCCGGCGAATACCACTGAATTCCCGCCGTGCCTGAATTCGCCTATGCCCTCCATCGATATCTCGAACCCGGGCGCTGCGGAGGAGTCCATGGCAAGGGAGATCCTTTCGATTTCGCGCGGCTCCACATCCCCAAGGAAAAGCAGAGTGATGTGCATGTTCGCAACCGGCACGTTCCTTGCTGCCTCCAGGCCGGCCTGGAAATCGCGCATCCTTGCGCGTATGCCTTCGGGAATCTCTGTGCATATGAAGGCGCGGATCTTTCCATCCATGGACTCATTTCATTATTGATATTATTGTTCTGTAGAACTGCCGCGGGCCTAGCTTCGAGCTGCCGTGCCTGCGGTCATGGAATGTGCCGTATGGCACCTCTGCTATCCTGGTGCCCTGATCAGATACCCGCAGTATGTCAAGCAGCAGCTTGTACCCTCCGCCCACGAATGCGCTGCGATTCCTCTTTATGAGATCGGCAAGGAACTTCCTCCTCGCTCCGAAGAACCCTGACATCATGTCCCTGCATACGGGCTTCCCCCTTATCTTGAATGTAGTGTATGCGAGGTAAGACATGCCCTTCGACAATGCCTTCCTGTGCAGGCTCCAGTCGTTGATCGTTGTCCTCACCCCTATGACTAGGTCGCTGCGGTCTAGGGCGCTGTGCAGCTTCCCCACCTTTATGTACGGGTGCTGCAGGTCCCCATCCATTACTATCACCTTATCGGTCCTTGCGACCAGGACAGCATCCATCACGCTTGCCGCTAGCCCGCGCGGCTTCCCAGTCCTGTCAATCAGCTTTATCCGTTTGTTCCTGCGCGAGATTTCCCTGACGATCTCTGCCGTGCCGTCCCTGGAGCCGTCGTCGGACACTATTATGCTGACCCCATTGTAATGCCTGGCCAGTATGCCGATAAGGGTGCGTATGTTCCTTGACTCGTTCAGCGTCGGTATTATTATCGTAAGGTCTGAATATCCGCCCAACCGCAACACCGGAGTATAGTTATTAATCCTGCGCCATTTATAAAGTATATGCTGTCGGGTTGCGTGCATGGCAAAGGTAATAGTCGACATAAGGGAGCGGAACGCCGAGCTTGTCGAGGCGATATCGGAAAACGGAGTTGACGTCGAGTTCATGAAGCTGGAGGTAGGCGATTACGCGATATCTGACCGCATATGCGTGGAGAGGAAGACGGTCAGCGACTTCGAAAGCTCCATAGTGAGCGGCAGGCTGTTCGAGCAGGCAGAGCGCCTTCATGAGAGCTATCAGGTGCCGATAATAATACTCGAGGGGGACCAGGATTACCTGCGCCTGAACGGCAAGGTGATATCAGGTACGATAGCTGCCCTTTGCGTGGATTACGGCATTTACGTCCTGTATGCAAATGGCGCAGGTGCTACTGCGGAGATGGTTGCCAGGCTGGCTAAGAGGGAGCAGGATGACGAGAGAAGGGAGCTCTCGCTCAAGGGAGGGGCAAGGTCCCGTACGCTTGGGCAGTTCCAGGAGAGGGTAGTTGCAAACATACCTGGGATAGGGCCGAAGCTCGCAAGGAAACTGCTCAAACACTTCAGGACCATACGCAACATAGCCATGGCAGAGCCTAAGGAGCTGATGAAGGTCGAGAAGATAGGCAGCAAGAAGGCGGAGATGGTGATAAGCACGCTGAACCGCGACTATGCGGACGGCGGGAACGCGGAGCCACGCTCATAATTATATAATCTTGCGTTGAATTATTCCGGGGAGTGAAAGGTGTATTCTTGGACGGCCATGGGTTAGATGACAAACCGGCAGCGCAGGCACATGCTGAGGGGCATGTCCACAGCAATGAGCCTGGCCATGCCCATGTCAAAGGCAAGGGCTTCAGCATATCGGATTACTACTGGCACATTGGGATGTTCGCATTATGCCTTGTCATCGCCCTGGCGATGTTCTACCCGCTTACGCTTCACATGAATTATAATGCGCCAGGAACTGGCGCGGATACCTACCAGAACCTATGGGACATATGGTGGGTTAACTATGCGGTATTCAACCTGCATACCAACATGTTCTACACAAGGATCCTTTTCTGGCCGATAGGCTCCAGTTTGGTTTCCTCGACAATAGCACCGCTTATGGGGATACTCTCCGCGCCGCTGCAGGCAATTGGAACCGTATTTGCATACAACATAATGTTCTTCCTGGGATTCGCCCTTTCCGGGCTTGCTATGTTCATACTCGCGGACTATCTTACCAAGAGCAAATACGCATCGGTCATCGCGGGGATAGTATACGCCTTCAGCGCCTTCCACATCGCGCAGTCCTACGCCCACATACACTTCATAAACATAGAGTGGGTGCCGCTCTTTGTCTACTTCCTGCTCAAGGTCGTGCATGACCACTCCGGATTTAAAAGCATAAGCACATGGGCAGACATAGCTGGCATGTCCGTATCCTTCGCGCTGACAACCCTGATGGGCAATGTTGAGCAGACGATAATACTGGCTGCTGCGCTTATCTTCCTTATAGCCGCAATGGCAATAGCGAAAGGTACAAGGAAGAGGGTTCTCTCGCTCAGGTTCGCGCTCTCGGTCGCCATATTCATTGTCGTCGCATTCGCAATCGGGTCGTGGAATTTCATACCGATAATACATGCAATATCGGCCCCAGGCGGCATAACCTCGGTAAATTACCTTAACAACAGGATTGCAAACCAGCAGTGGAGCGCGTCCGCTGCCGGGCTTTTCATACCAAGCTATTTCAACGGAGTTATCTACAGGTCAGGGGTGCCTAACTGGATATACCTGCTGTTCGCCGCAGATCCTGTAGAGAGGGTAGATTACATAGGCTATGCGGTTCTCGCGCTTTCGGCATACGCCATATACAAGTACAGGCGGGACATGGCGGTCTGGGCAGCGGGTGCGGTGATATTCATATGGCTGGCCCTTGGGCCGTCCTTCGGCCTATTTGCGGCATACCACTCAGTTCCGCTGTTCCACGTCGTAAGGGAGCCCGGCAGGTTCCAGCTCATATCTACGATGTTCATGGCGGTGCTTGCAGGATTCGGCGCAAAGGCGCTGCTCAATGAGATCGCACCCAACCACGCGTCTGAGAGGAGGCATAGGAACATATTGTATGCGGCATTGGCGATAATCATAATTATAATGCTCATAGAAAACAACGGCATTCCAACAGGCAGCGTCAGGGAGATAACCAGCGTGAGCGTCCCCGCGCTGTACAGCGACCTTGCCCGGCAGCCCGGGAATTTCTCGATAATCGGGCTTCCGGCCATACCTGCAAGCGCAAACAACACCTATCTATATCAGGGAATGGACACGTTTTATACATCAATAACCCATAAGCCGCTTGTCGGCGGATACGTGGGCAGGCAGAATGCCACGAGCATGCTGCTTCTCTACAACATACCGCTGGCTGAGGAGGCCTCCACGCTGATAGCGAACGGGAGCGCCTATTATGATACGCCCGTCGTCCAGAACTACACAAACCAGACGCTTCTTACGCTGTACAACTACAACACCGAGTACGTAATACTGCACGAGAACGCCTTCACCACCCAGGAACTGAACGAGATAGGCGCATACCTGGAGAAGGTCTTCGGGCAGCCGGTATACGTGGACAACGGCACCGCGGCGTTCCAGACTGAAACAGCGATAAACGACAGCATATTCAGGAGCTTCGTCTCCTATCCTGTGCTTACGCAATGGAATCCGGTCAGCGCGTTCCTCAACGGCAGCTACCAGGGCTTCTGGATTCCGGAATCCCCTGGTATGATAGTCACGTATGCGCCATACCCGAGGAACACGATTGTCAGCAGCCCCGCAGAGGTGTTCCATGTCAACGGCACCATACGCTTCACCGCGCTGTCGCAGACCCCGCAGAAGATGTACATAGCCGAGCCTACTGGGAGGGGGAATTCCACCACGCTGGTCGCCGAGTTCAACATAACCTCGACTCCGAAAACGTATTCGGTTAACCAGACATTCGAGTCCGGCCCTGTCGGCAACATCTTCTACTTCATTCACCAGTACAACAACACCGAGCTGCTGATAGGGAACCTGACAATAAACTGACGAGCGCACCGCAAAGAGGCGCAGTGGCAGTGGAAAACCCTAAATATTAGGGCCAATAGAATGGAAAGGTGCACGAGATAGATTACTGGCTGTTCGACTGGGACGGCTGCATTGCCGATACGCTTGGCAGCTGGGTTGAGGCAGTTTCCGGCGTCGCGAAGGAGTTCGGGCTCAGCCTTACGGATAAGCAGCTGAAGGAGCAGTTCAGGGACCTGACAAGCGCCAAGAGGCACGGCCTGAGGGCCTGGAACCTTCCCAGATATATTTACATGGTCAGGGAGCGCGCAATGGCAATGGTCTCGTCCGCCAGGATTTCAGACGGCGCCGAGGAGCTCTTCCACGTCCTGAAATCGGAGAACAAGAACCTGGCGGTGGTGACATCGGCCCCTGTATGGGTCAAGGACATGGTAAGGGAAAGGAAGCTTGACCGCTATTTCGACGCGGTGGTGACCAGCATGGACGTGGGCATAAATAGGATGAAGCCGAATCCCTACCCTCTTGAGATGGCGCTAGGCATGCTTAGGGGCAGGAAGGAATCCGCGATAATGGTAGGGGATTCGCCCGACGACATAGAGGCAGCGTCCCGCGCCGGAATAAAGTCCGTGCGCTTCGTCCAGATGGAAGGGCTGAAGTTGTATGATGACAGCGACTTCACAAGGTTCAAGCCCAACTATACTGTACATAGTTTCAGGGAGATGATCAGGCTCAGCAGGCCTAAATCAGTGAGCAGGATATAATGGACAAGGCGCTTGCAGAGCGGAATAAATGTTGCAAATATTATCGCAATGCGCGTATCTTTGCAACAAATTCTTTTGGGCCTTCCCTTGCGGCCCATCTCCTTTATTCAAATTCTTAGATCTGGCAGCATTTGCCAGCCAATTCTTTGCTTTTGCAATGAAGCTTGCATGCAGTTTATCTAAATCATATGCAGCAGCTTGTGTCTTTTACATTTCTAAAGAAGGATTGCGCAACTATCTTCAAGGCCTCTGACATCGTTGGGAATACGTGTATCGTGTCTATTACATCCTCTACCTTATAATTATTTTTTACTATCAGTGTTGCTTCATTGATGAGCTCTGCAGCCGAAGGCGATAGGATCTGCACTCCCAAAACGACATGGGTTTCAGGGTGTGCAACCATCTTTATCATTCCTTTTGTATCGCCAATTATCACGGCTTTTGGCACATCGGTAAATCTGACTAATCTGCATGTGCAGGCCTTGAACCTATCAATTACCTCCCTTTCGGTTATTCCCACGCTTGCAAATTGCGGGTCTGTAAATATGGCCCTTGGGACTATGCCCCTATCTATCCTTCTATGGGAGCCCAAGAGCGCATTCTCGGCCGCATAGGTGCCTTCCCTGGCGGCCAGCGCCTCAAGCATAGGTTCCCCTGTTACGTCTCCAGCAGCAAATACCTTTGGATTGCTTGTTCTCATCTCTGAATCCGTTACTACCTCGCCCTTAGTGCCAATCTTGATTTTTGCTTTTTCGGCATTTAGCGCCTTTATATTAGGCGTTCTGCCCGTAGCAAAAAGGATTGTGGTTGCCTCAAATTTAGCCGATTTGCCATTAACTTCAGCATTCACAATAACTTTATTGCTTGAAACATTTTTCTGAAAGCTCTTGAGGCTTAGATTTGTATATATTGCTATCCCGTCCTCCCTTAAGTAATACTCCAGCGCTTTTGACATCTCTGGCTCCTCTTCAGGGATAAGTAAAGGGCTTCTTTGCAGAAGCGTTACTTTTGTTCCAAACCTGTTGTACATCTGTGCGAATTCCAAGCCTAGGGCGCGGCCGCCAATGACTATAAGCGATTCCGGAATTTTTTCCTGCTCCAATCCTTCTACATTCGTCCAGTAATCTATCCCATTTACCCCTTTAAGCTGGGGTATTGATGGGCTTGCACCTGTAGCTACGAGGAAATTCTTTCCTGAAATTATTGTTTTCTTCCCATCTTGTTTAATCTCAATTTCTTTTTCAGAAACGAAACTTCCAATGCCCTCGTAAAGCTCCACGTTTGGCAGTTTGCTTAGCACCTTTTCATATTTTTCATGCCTTAGATTCTCTACAAGTTTTACCTTAAATTCCACTATTTTACTGAAATCAAACTTCTCGTCATGTTGCACAATTGCGTTTTCTCCCAAATTATGGTTCCTTGTATTCCTGATTATCTCACCGCTGACAAGAAGCCTTTTGCTTGGAACGCAGCCTACATTAACGCAGGTTCCGCCTATTGTACCGCCTTTCACCATGGCGGTTTTCTTGCCAAGCTCATCGGCCTTTATGGCAGCGGCAAATGCCGCTGCGCCATTTCCAATTATAACCAGTTCGTATTCATTGCCCATAAACCCGCCATATTATTATTTGATAGTCATCTTCTTTATGTCCGATAGCATTTCGCAGCCTTTCATCTTATCGCAGAAAATCCTTGCATGCTTGTTTGCAGCCTCTATGATTGGTGTTATCGTCTCTTTATTGAGTTCGTATATTATCCTCTTTCCGTCCCTCTCCGAGTAGACAAAGCCACACACAGTCAAGCAGCGCAGTTCGTGCGACACTCTCGGCTGTTCCTCTTTTATCTCTTCGCAAATCTCGTTTACGCTCATTGGGGCTTTGAGAAGAGCCTCTATTATAGCCAGCCTAACCTCGTTTGAAAGAACCTTGAAGATAAATACATTAACGCTATTTTCGCCTTGCATATAAAGTCAACATTTGGCACTCAGCAGCAATCGCAGGCGCATTTAGCCTTTCCGCCTTTGCAATGGCCACAATCGCAGCATGAACAGCAGCTCATGCAACATCCCTCTTTCATCTCAGATTTTTGTTTGCTTCTTTTTTTCATAGGATCACACTATAGATACTACAAATAGATATTTATATATTAACATATGATAAAATATTTATATGATGCATTTGTTTGAGTACGAAGGCAATGCCATTAGGGCGATACTTAATGACAGGCTTTATGCTCTGCTAATGATTTCATTGTCGATAATAATTACGGTTATTTATCTCATCCTCCTGCCATCTCTACCGAATGGAACCATAAGCCCAAAATTTATCAGATTTATAACGCCTCTTCAGGTCATATTCTCCATAATCTTTGGGACCTTGTTAGCACTCATAATAGTACTTAATTTATACTTTAGGAGAGTTCGTAAGGTGCTGAAATCTGGGAGTGCGGCTTCAAATACGACTGTTACTGCAGTTGCAAGCACATTTGTAAATTTGCTTTGCTGCACCCCAATCTTGCCATCGATTATAGCGCTATTTGGAGCATCTACTCCTCTGATTTTTAATTTGTCTGTACCGGTAGAGGCTTTTTTTGAGAATAACTACATTTATTTTTATTTCATGTCGGCTATCCTGTTGCGGCTTCAAAAAACTA
>JAJZOJ010000030.1 GCA_021829015.1 Microcaldota archaeon
AGAACAAGGAGGGAAGGCTTGGGGACATGGAGCACCTGACAAAGCTCTCCGACATACGCATACAGGAGTTCAACGGCACGCCCATGGAGCTCGGGATCGTGTGCGGAAAGCCATTTTCCGTTTCGGTCATATCGATAATAGAGCCGGGCCACTCGAGGATTCTAGAAGAGACATATTGAAGTGATGTTATTGCCAAATGGTGAATTCGCAGCAAGAAAGCTTTTGAGGCAGAGGAAGCATCAGCGCCTCCTGAAGAAGTGGCTAAAGAGGAAGCTGCTGAAGCTCAAGCAGAAATACGATGCGATGGGCACCGTGCCAAGGGCAAAGGCTCTTGTGCTGCAGAAGTTCGCCGTGGGCCAGAAGCAACCGCACTCGGGCCAGATAAAGTGCGTAAAGGTCCAGATAATCAAGAACGGCGCCGTAGTCGGCGCATTCGTGCCTGGTGACGGCTCCGTAGGCTTCATAGACGAGCACGACGAGGTAACCATAGAGGGCCTCGGCGGATCCCAGAGGGGGCAGATGGGATGCATACCCGGAATGAAGTACAAGGTAGTCGAGGTAAACGGGGCCAACATACAGCTGGTAAGGGCAGGCAAGAAGGAGAAGCCTAAGAGATGACATTGATGGCAGAGCAAGCTGAACAGCAACCTGAGCATGCACAGGCGCGCAAGAGGCCTACGAGGAGGTCTACTTCAAGGCAGCATGCGGCTCAGGGTGCATCCACGCCCGGAAGCCCGGGCAAGGTGCTGCTTTTCGACAGGTATGATTATGAGGGCGTAGAGGTCCAGGACCTAAGCCTGAAGAGGTACATAAACCTGAAGCCTCTCGAGTACCCGACAACATTCAGGAGGGGGAGCAGGAAGAGCTTCTCCAAGGCCAACATAAACGTGGTGGAAAGGCTGTGCAACTCCCTTATGAGAGGGGGGACAGGCGGCAAGATAAGCGGGCATCTGGTAAGGACGAAGGGGCGCCTCCAGGGGAAGAAGCTGAAGGCGATGCACATAGTCGAGGAGGCATTCGGGATAATAAACAAGAACTCCGGGAAGAACCCGTTGCAGGTTCTCGTCAACGCGCTCGAGAACAGCGCGCCGATAGAGGACACCACAAGGGTCATTTACGGAGGGATAAAGTCCAACGTTGCGGTTGACATAAGCGCGAGCCGAAGGCTGGACATAGCGCTGCGCAACACGGCGATGGCAGCGATAATCAGCGCCTTCGGAAGCAGGAGGAGCATGGCTGACGCGCTTGCATCGGAATTGATGATGGCGGCATCCAACGACGTGAACTCATACTCGATAAAGCGCAAGAACGAGATTGAGCGCATGGCAAGGAGCGCAAAGTAACAGGCTGGTTCTCATGGTAAGGAAAGAGTATATTGTCGAGGAAATTACGAAGATAATGGGCAATACGGAGCAGATACGCAACATCGCGATAATAGCCCACGTGCACCACGGGAAGACCACGCTCACAGATTCGCTGCTCGTAAAGGCGGGCCTGATATCAAAGACTGTATCAGGGGACGTCCTCTACACCAACTACGAGGCGATAGAGAAGGACAGGAGGATGACGATAAAGTCGGCCAACATATCCCTGGGATTCGACTACAAGGGCAGGGACTACATAATAAACCTTATCGATACTCCGGGGCACGTAGACTTCGGAGGCCACGTGACAAGGTCCATGAGGGCAGTGGACGGTGTCGTATTGGTCGTTGACCCCGTAGAGGGGATAATGCCGCAGACCGATACCGTGCTCAGGCAGGCGCTAAAGGAGAAGTGCAAGCCTGTTCTGTTCGTCAACAAGACCGACCGCCTCCTCACCGAATTGAGGCTAACCCCTGAGCAGACGATGGAGCGGCTCATGGACCTCATAGCGAACATCAACAAGCTGATAGACCAGTACTGCCCGGAGGAGTTCATAGGCAAGTGGAAGGTATCGGTGGACGACGGCAGCATATGCTTCGGCTCCGCATACGACCGCTGGGCTGTATCGAAGTACATCATGGACAAGTACAAGATCAACTTCAAGCAGGTGTTCGAGTACAGCTCCCAGGGCGAGGAAGGGATAAAGAAACTGCAGGAGGTCGCACCCATAGACGATGCGGTCCTGGCGATGATAATAGACCATCTGCCTCCTCCCAACGTGGCGCAAAGATACAGGATACCCCAGATATGGCACGGGGACACGGAGAGCGAGGCTGGGAAGTCGATGCTGGACGTAAACAAGTCCGCCAAGGCTAACATAGCGATATTCCACATAATGTACGACCAGCACAGCGGGGAGATCGCTGTAGGAAGGGTGTTCTCCGGTGACGTAAAGAAGGGAACGGAATTCAACATATCCGGAAGGCCGAACACCCAGAAGGTGCAGCAGGTAGGCATATACATGGGCCAGGACAGGGTTATAGTAGACCATCTTCCTGCAGGGAACATCGCAGCCCTCATAGGCCTGAAGGACATCTCGGTAGGGGATACGCTCAGCGAGGGAGAACTAGAGCCGTTTGAGCAGATAACCCACTACTCGAAGCCCGTAGTGACCAAGGCTGTAGAGGCTAAGGACTCAAGGGACACAACGAAGCTCATAGAGGCGCTCAGGGTGCTTTCCAAGCAGGATCCCACTATAAAAGTCGAGATAAACCAGGATACCGGAGAGCACCTGGTCAGCGGAATGGGGGAGCTCCACCTTGAGATAATAGAGACGAAGCTCAGGGACGAATTCATGGTTCCGGTTACGACCAGCGAGCCGATAGTCGTGTATTTCGAGACCATAGACAAGCCTGCAGGCCCGATAGAATCGAAGTCGCCCAACAGGCACTCGAAGTTCTACGTACAGGTCGAGCCGCTTCCGGAATCCGTCAGGAAGGCGATGGACGACGGGATAATAAAGGACGGCGCGCCAAAGGGCCAGGCCGCTGTGCAGAGCATGATAGATGCGGGGCTGGACAGGCCTACGGCCAAGAGCGTGGTCCACGTATCGAACAACTGCATACTTGTAGATTCTACTCACGGGGTGCAGTACCTGAACGAGGTCATGGAGCTTCTGATAGACGGATTCGTCGAGGCTGCGAAGGACGGGCCTCTCGCAAGGGAGAAGTGCGCAGGGGTAATGGTCCGCATAATGGACGCCACGATACACGAGGACCCGGTGCACAGGGGCCCGGCGCAGATAATACCTGCGATGAGGAGGGGAATGTACGCCGCAATGCTTACTGCCGGCGTGCAGCTCATGGAGCCGAAGCAGCTCTTCACGATAAACGTTCCGCAGGAGTACATGTCGGACGTCATAACGCTTCTTCAGAGCAGGAGGGGCCAGGTCCAGAACATCGCGCAGGACAGGGAGCAGATGAACATAACCGCGAAGATGCCGGTGTCCGAGGTTCTTAAGGGATTCTCGAACGGATTGAGGAGCTCCACGCAGGGCAGGGCCATATGGTACTACGAGTTCGCGGGCTATGAGAAGCTTCCAACGGAGCTGCAGAACAAGATAGTCAGGGAGATAAGGAAGAGGAAGGGCCAGCCCGAGGAGCCGCCGGCCCCGGAGCAGTTCCTGGAATGACATAAATATCTTGATTCCTGAACAATCCTGTACAGGGGCCCATGCAGTCAGGACAGGCC
The DNA here is from genome assembly GCA_021829015.1 of Microcaldota archaeon. The sequence continues at coordinate 3,615 of JAJZOJ010000030.1, forward strand.
GATAACAGGGTTTAAATATCACCTAACCCATATACTCTCTTACTACTTTCAAGTCCATTGCAGTGTTGTAATGTATTCGCAGAGGTCACATCAAAGAAACGCAGCGGTACCCAGCGCCCGCACTCTGGGCGAGGTGCCTGCCGGAATGCTGAGGACCGATGCCCAAAGAAGCAGCAGCCCGGGCCCTGCCCGTATGGAAATAAGCAACGAGGACATGGGGGTGATAACATCCGTGGCCCACAATCTCCTTAAGATGGAGGAGGGCGGCAGAATGAAATCAACAGCAATATCCTTGCTGTCAATATTCGGATTCGACATGAGGAGGAAGCAGTTCGACAGGCTCGAGGGGCTGTTCGAGCGCAGCCCGGATGCCGCATTGTACTGCATCAAGGACGAGTACATAAGGGATATAAGATCAACAGGAGGGCTTTCAATAGCCCACCTTGCGGTTCATTACAATCCCGATGCCGCGGAATACGCCTTAAAGAATAAGGCGATAAGGGAACTTGCAACGAACAACAACTACACAGTGGCTCATGAGTGCATGGCAAGCCATGCATACAGGCTTTGGAGATATGCCTATGATTTCGCTTCGATAGGGAAGCTTTCAACGTTCAGGAAAGGCATGACGGTAATACACATGGCCGTGCAGGAATCTGAGGCGGCAGCCAGAAATGTGGACATGGAAAAATTAAGCTTCATAAGGACGAAGGACGGCAAGACGCTAAAGGACGCCGCGGCGCACTGGACAAGCCCAGAAAAGGACGGGAAGGCAGCAGTAACCGACAGGATATGGAATAGATTCGGAGTCTTCCTTACTCACATGCCTGCACAGTAATGTGCAGCAGCTTGTCGAAACTATATTAATTCGAGCATCCAAATCGAACCGTGAAGTTCATTGGCGTGGATCTCGCATGGTCCCCTAAGAACAACAGCGGAATAGCGCTCATAGATGGGACAAGGAGAGGCGGACGGCTCAGGTATGCGGGGCTTGCCCTGTCCGACGAAGAGATAACGGATGCGATATCTAAGGAGAAGGGCGATGCCCTTGTCGCGATTGACGCTCCTCTCATAGTCCCTAACAAGACTGGGAGAAGGCTCGCAGAGGAGGTTGTCGGAAACCTTTTCAGAAGATACGATGCCGGGGCGCATCCCGCGAACAGGACGCGCCTTGGCGAATGGTCTGGCGGGAAGATAAGGGGAGAGGAGATTGTCAGGCAGCTTCGAGCCCTCGGATTCATCCACGATCCCAAAATTGCACGCTACGAATCATGCAGGAAGGTATTCGAGGTGTATCCGCATCCATCGATGGTGGTCATATTCGGGCTAAATCACATACTGCAGTACAAGGCCAGGCCCAACAGGCCGAATTCCGTAAGGATAAAGGAGTTCAGGAGGTACGAATCGCTGCTGAAGGGGCTTTCATCAGGTAAGCCTCGCCTGGAGATTCCTGAAGAGTTGCTAGGCAGGAACATATCTGCGATGGGGCCATCGGAGCTGAAGCGGCATGAGGACGCCCTCGATGCGATATTCTGCGCCTACATAGCATATTACTGCTGGAGCAATCCCGAGAAGTGCATGGTCCTGGGGAACATGAAAAAGGGGTACATACTGACCCCTGTGTTCGATCACATGAACGGGGAGCAGAGGCTGCTCATGTGAATGGCTGATCATACTTCTGGCAGACCAAAACCGCCACATCTGCGCCTAATAAAGGATCTTACCGCTCGCGGCGCGCCTTTCCAATTCTACGGCGCGCTTATGTCTGTCATCTATGATCCTGGGGATTACTTTCTCATTCATCTCGCGCATGAACCGCTCCATGCATTGCTGCTCTCCAATGCTAAGTTGAGTCCCGTCCTTCCTGATGCGATCAATGACCTCCCGCGCCAGCCTTTCGCGATCCCCTCCATTGCCATTTTTGCTCATTTCCATGCCGACACCCATTATGGAATCTACATGCCCTGATTTATAACCATGCCCTCTATACAGACACTCCAATAGGTTTAAATATTCTCACTCTTAAACTATTATTCAGTACTTTCTGTGTATTCTTTTTACTGGAAAAGTAATACTGGATGAAGGTAAAACCGACGGTGTTATAAATGGCGAAATCTTACGTAAAGTTCGAGGTATCCGACGAAGTCGCGGCGAAGACATACGAGGCTCTGCAGCTGGCAAAGCAGTCCGGCACTATCAGGAAGGGTGCAAATGAGGTTACAAAGAGCGTAGAGCGCGGCCTGGCATCCTTTGTGGTAATAGCCGGGGACGTTGATCCCGAGGAGGTCGTGGTACACATACCATCCCTTTGCGAGCAGAAGAAGGTTCCTTATTCGTATGTACCTAACAAGGCAGACCTTGGCAAGGCCATAGGGATGAATGTCCCGTGCACCGCGATTGCGGTCGAGGGCCAGGGAAGCGCCTCAGGCGCGATAAAGGACGTGATAAGCAAGGTGACTGGGCAGTCATCGCATGCCTCGGCTTCCGAGAAGGAGAAGGCCCAGCCAAAGCACGAGCAGAAGGAGAAGCCCAAGGCCTCCAAGAAGCAGGAAAAGGGAGAGCAGGAGGGCAAGGAAGGGAAGCAGGAAGAGGCCGCAGAGAAGCAGGAAGAAGGAAAGGAAGGCGAATGATTTAGATGCCCGAGCAGAATCCATCGAAGCAGGACAAGAGCCAGTCCGAGCAGCCGCAGTTCTCCGGTTTCCTTGCGGAAATCGTTGACGTGAACAGGAAGAGGAAGACCGGCATAGCTGGGGAAATATACTCGATTTCCTGCAGGATACTCGAGGGCAATGACAAGGGAAGGATAATAAGGAGGAACGTCCTCGGGCCTATAAGGATCGGCGACGTTATAAGGCTCCCGGACACCAGCAGGGAGGCAAGGGAGATAAAGGTAAAGTGAGGGCTACGCATGAAGTGCACATACTGTTCAACGGAGATAAGGAAAGGGACCGGCACCATGTACGTGCACAGGACTGGGTCCGTCGAGTACTTCTGCTCCAACAGGTGCTTCAAGAGCAGGACCGTAATGCACAGGAAGCTCAGCAAGAAGGTCCTGAAGCAGAAGGCAGCAAGAAAGTGAAAGTGACTAATCCTAAATAACCAGGCCGCGCATCCCATCGCTGCGCAACACATCGATAAATTGAAAGTTCAGGCCCGGCCGTGCACAGCCGGGCCAACCCAATCCCTTCCACCCAGGGTTCCTTGGACAACTAAATGCTGATGCCATATATATAATAATTCCTACTTGAAATATCCATATATGGATAACGAGACCAACGCATTCCCGGTCCTTGCGTCGATAAGGGCCAGGCGCAAAAGGCTCGGGATAAGCCAGAGCGAATTTTCCAGGCTCACCGGGATAAGCCAGTCGATGCTCACGAGGATAGAGAGGGGATCCGTCATGCCTGGGTACAACAAGGCGGTAGGGATATTCGAGAGGCTGACTGAGCTCGAGCACAAGGACCAGAAGGTCGCATCGGACATAATGAACCGCGACCTCATAATACTCAAGGGGAGCGACACCGTGGGCAAGGTGATGAGGCTCGCAAAGGAGCACTCGATATCGCAGTTCCCTGTGATGGACGGGGCCAACATAGTCGGAAGCATACGCTTAGTCGACATAATGGGGCTTTCGATGGATTCAAGGATAGGGTGGCGCCTTAACCCGCCGTTCGCTATGATCAACGAGAGCACCCCGTCAAGCATAGTGCGGGAATTGCTGAAGCACGATCGCGAGGTGCTTGTGATGAGGAAGGCAAAGCCCATAGGGATAATAACAGTCGACGATTTCCTCTAGAGCTCCTCGACCTTTATCTCCTTGTCGTTCTCGCTTCCCATTATGCTGTCCATGCCGAACCTCATGAGCTCTGCCTGCATCTTCGAGAGAAAAAGCTTCCGGCCAGACATATCCTTTATTATGTAGGCACCGCTGTCGTCTATAGTCACTATGACGTACTCCTTTCCCTTGGTTATCCTGAAGCTCTTGGCCATTCAGGCCTCACATTTTATCGTTTCGCTCTGCTCCTCCCTCTCCGCTATCGCACCGTCCTCGTCGTAGAGGTACGCGGTTATCTTCACTGGATAGTGGTCCGGGAAGTTGTTAGGGCTTGTATAGAGCTTGACCTGCTTCTCTATCGCGCTTCCGGGCTTGAGTATGCCTACCCTGGTGCGCCCTATGTCAAGGTCCTTGTCATGCGCGAGCGAGAGCGGCGGACTTACGGAGATGTCGCATTCGCACCAGTAAACCTTCTGCGGGTCAGTGGTACTCACTTTCATGAACATCGTGGCTTCGTTCCTCCTGTTCGCCTTAAGGCTCTCCGGCTCAAACCTGGTCTCGACATTTGCTATTGGCATAAAATCAACTCAAACCGCGCCGCGCTAAGACATAGGAGCATTGGTATAATAAGGTATTTATTTGTTTGAATGAGATACATAATCTCGGTGCTTAACTGGAGCTAAACGAATCTGCACTCATAGAAAATGAGCTCACGCTCAGGGACCTGCGCATAACAAAGGAGGTCACGGAGACGAGGAGAGCCGTGGTACGGTGGCTAGCCCTCTCGCTGGGGATAATAAGCCCTGGCGAGTCCAGGCTTGCCGCGGTATCGGTTTTCGATGCGATGCTGCACTTCCAATTCGGGGAGAGGAGGGATGCCACGATACCGGAGCTCATGGGCTACATAGAGGAGTCATGGGGCGGCATAAACGAGAAGACCCTGCGGTACCATCTCCTCCAGCTGAAGAAAATGAACATAGCGGAGAACTCGAAGGGGAGATATTCTCTTGCATCCCCGGGAATAGGCGACCGCCACGATCCCGAGAACTGGGTGCACAGCTACATAGATTCGCAGGTCAGGCCGATAAAGGAGAAGATGGGCCTGGCTACAAAGGAGCTCAGGACAAGGCAGGCATAAGGCAGGTATTGGTGTTATACTATGGACAAGAAAGAGATTGCAATTTACGCGGTGATAGCTGTCGTCATAATAGCCTCGGTGGCATTCCTGCTGAGGGGGTCATTCGCGCAGAGCTACAGCGTATCTGTAAGCCTATCGCCTGCAGCTCCCGCAGTGCACTTGTACCCGTACCAGTCGACCGAATACATAATCAACATAACCAACACAGGGAATAACCGCATAAGCGGCCTTCTCGTCGGATTCTACCTAAACGGGCAGGAGCTCTCCGCCAATACCGTGAGCATACCTGCGGGGCAGAGCCTGCAGCTCATAAGGAACTATACGTATATGGAGCCGGGAAGGTACGGATTCCAGGCCGTGGCCGATCCGGGAAGCGTGCTGGACATCAGGGACAGGAACGGCACCACCTCATCGGTCTCGGTCAACGTTTCAGTGCCAGAGACGCCTAACGTATACAGCTCAATCCCGAACAACAACATAAGGGGCACGCAGAGCTTCACGTTCGACGGGACCGGCGCTCTCGGGATATCCACTGTTGCAGGGCGCTACGACATAGCGCTCCTTGACGAGATGCTAGGCCCATCGAACCAGATAATGGGCAAGGTCTTCGAGAACGTCTATCCGTATACCGCAAACGCATATGGGGCGTACGCGCAATATTCCAATGGCAGCGAGGCATATGCCGCATGGATGCAGGGAACCCTTACTCCCCAAATGGTGAGGATAGTCGTATCGAGCTTCGGGAAGCGGTTCAGCTACTCGGGAAACGGGCTCAACTACTCAATGGTAAGCAACACGACCAGCATATGCACAGGCTATTCGAACGGCTGGACCAAGGTGTACGGCTACTACAACGCGACGAACCCCGGGACATGCGCGACCATGGCGGAATCCACATATACCCCATATGAAAGCAACGTCCTAGTCAATGCGGCATCCGACAACGCCCTGAGGCACTACCAGTCCGGGCTCTTCTATACGAACAGCGTAATACTCGGCTCGTCACTTGGATACTCGTCCGGCAACCTGTCCGCAACCAACATATTCGAGATAGATTACGGGATGTTCATATCTACGATAACGAGGCTAAGCTCCCCAAGGAACACACTGGAGTTCTCCAATTCCACGTGCTACGGGCTTTCCTATTCGGAGAACGGGGTAAACGTATGCTCATACGTCCTGTCCCCAATGGGCATTGTCAATTCCACGTTGCCATACGGCCTGGTCAATTCCACGTACCTCACGAGCAACTACAGCATCAACATCTACTCGCTGGTGAACAACACCCAGCTGCTAGCCGCGCACTACAATGCGGCTAACCTGTTCGGCCGTCTGGGCGTAAACGAGAGCTCCGTGAAATGGGGCCTTGCATTCAAGAACTCCTGCACCTTCGCAAACTCGTCCATAGGGTGCAAATCCGTCAACTTCACGGTTAACGATACCGCTTACATAAACCTGACCAACCGCGCCGCGCATCCGATAAGGCTCAACACCCTCGGGTGCATGATATCGCCAGGGTTCCCTAACGAGAGCATAAACATGACTATCGCCCCTGGCTCCTCGATGGTGCTGGCCGAGCCGTGCAGCCTTCTCGAGGTCCCGATAACCGCTGCGCAGTACGATTTCACGCTGCTGCTCAATTACACGTACCTGAACCAGACGCATGTGGCTGTGGGGGCGTTGAACGTGACGAACCCCGGCTATGTCTGAAGGTTCATGAAGTCCTTGGAGCCCTTCCCCTCTGGGAAGGCCCTGCCGTTCTCGGCCTCGACCGGGAGCCCGGTCTCGTTGGCCACCCGCTGCAGCTCCGTCATGTCAAGAACCCTGCTAAGAAAAAGCTCCACGAAATACTCCTTCCCCATGTCCACTTTCCTGACCCTGAAGGTCATCATCTGCAGCATTCCCGATCTTCTCACGCGCAGCTTCACTCCTCCGCTCCTTATTATCTCAAGGGACCTTTCCTCAATCATTGAATCCTACTATATATGCAAAATGATTTAAAAGCGTGGAGTATTATACCTATGATTGAATGCTCCAGATAGCCTCGCCTGCGATAGCATCATACTTCAACCTCGTTTATGGCATACTTTCGCGGTTCATTCCCCAGCCGTTCCTCTGGATAGCCTCATTCCTCATAGCGTTCGTGGTATTCCTTGTGATACTTGCGATAATGTTCAGCATATTCGCATACGTGTTCGGATGGATAGAGCGAAAGATAATAGGCAGGGCCCAGTCCAGGCACGGGCCGACGTACACCGGGCCGTTCGGCTTCCTGCAGAACATGGCCGACCTGGTGAAGCTTATGTCCAAGGAGGAGATAGTCCCGGACAAGGCTGACAAGCCCCTTTACCAGATGGTGCTTCCCTCAATGGTCGCATTGTTCGTGCTGATGCTCGCCTTCCTGCCCTTCACCAACGCATTCGTCGGGATAGAAAGCTCCCTGGGCCTGCTGGCGGTATTCGTGCTGCTGTCATTCTCCCCGATAATAATGTTCCTGGCGGGATGGACGAGCGGGAACAAGTTCGGCTCGATAAGCGCACAGAGGTCGGTGATGGTGCTCGTGAGCTACGAGATCCCGATGTTCATAGTCGTGGCATCGGTCGCGATGCTGGCCGGGAGCATGAGCCTTACATCAATAGTGAATGCGCAGAGCGGCATATGGTACGCCCTCATGATGCCGCTGGGGTTCATAGTGTTCTTCATAGTGATGCTCGCGGAGATGGAGAGGCCGCCGTTCGACCTCAGGGAGGCTGACAACGAGCTGATAGCAGGGTGGCTCACGGACATAAGCGCCCCGTACTACGCGCTCTCGCTGTTCCTCGATTACCTTAGGATGTTCGTGGGAACGGTAATAATATCGCTCCTCTTCCTCGGGGGGTGGCTGGGCCCGGCGTTCATACCGCCGCTTGCATGGCTCATAACCAAGGCGGTCATATTGTCAATATTCATAATCGTGGTCAGGGCGACCATGGTGCGCATGAGGATAGACAGGGTCATCAGGACCGGCTGGGAATACCTGACGCCATTGGCGATGCTTAACCTCCTGCTCACCTTTATAATATTTGTCAGGTAAGATAGGAAAGATGAGGATGGAACTGAAGAACCCCGTATTGAAGGTATTCTCGCAGGTTGTCACAAAGCCATCCACACTTGAGTATCCGGAAGAGAAGGAGCTTCTGGACGACAACTACAGGGGAATACACAAGCTGGACATGAAGACGTGCATAAGCTGCTCCGCATGCGCCAGGATATGCCCGAACCAGACGATAACTATGGTGCCAACGGAGACGGACAAGGGCACAAAGGTAATGCCTGAGATAAACCTCGAGAGGTGCCTGTTCTGCGCCCTGTGCGAGGAGGTCTGCCCTCCCAAGTGCCTTACCCTCGGGAAGGAGTACGATTACGAGAAGTACGACCGAAGGGATCTTATCAGGAGGCCGGAGGAGCTGGAATAGGTATACGCATGGCGTACTTGGCATTCTTTATGGTGCTTGCGCTCATAGAGATAGCATCGGCTATGGCGGTATACATGCTCAGGGATCTGCTGCATTCGGTTCTCGCCCTGGCCGCATTCTTCACGGTCAATTCCGCCCTGCTTCTGATGCTGGCCCAGCCCATGATCGCGCTGCTGCAGCTGTTCATAATGGTCGGAGGCATATCTACGTTCATATTCGTAGGGGTCGCTTCGTCCGGCTATTCGAAGTTCAGGTCAGAGAACTACAACGCGCTAGGCATAGCATACATAGCGCTTTTCCTCCTTCTCGCTGTGTCGATAGCGCTGTCGCAGGTGTACGGCTCCGAGAGCAACGTCCTTTCAGCGCCGCTGATAGCGCAGTCGCTTTCCGGAAACGTGGCGCTGCTTTATTTCGCCGCGCTGCTGCTGTTCGGCGCAGGCTTCGGTTCGATAGTCGTCATGAAACGGCTTGAGGGTGCAAGGAGATGATGATTACAAACTTCATGGTGCTGGCCTCTGCGATGTTCGCGCTAGGCGTTGCCGGAGTGCTCTCGAACCGCAACTTCATAATAATGATGCTTTCCGTGGAGATGGCCCTCATATCGAGCACGCTTCTCGCGGTGTCGCTGTTCTATTATTCTTCCGGGGGCAACGTGGTGCCGTTCCTCATAGTCATATGGTCCATAGCCTCGGCCGAGGCGATGACGATGATAGTCTTCTACAGGTACATGACAAGGCAGCAGATAAGCCTTGACGTGTCAAAGCTCTCGAAGCTGAAGAATTGATGGAAATGAACCCGTTGCTATCCCTGCTGCCCCTTGCGATCGCCGCCCTTGCCGCGCTGCTCGGGAGAAAGGTGGCGAAGGCGATAAAGTACATCTCCCTTGCCGCAAGCCTGGCCTCGCTGGCCATAATAATCCTGGTGGCGCTTTCAGGGGCGCAGGGCGTGCAGAGCATTAGCTGGTTCTCCATCGGCGGGTTTAGCTTCTCGATATCTACATCTACGCTTCCGCTCAACATGCTTCTGCTCGCTATAGTAGGGGTTATGACACCTCTGATATTCGTATATGCGATAGGATACATGGACATGCTCTCGGAGCAAAGCAGGTTCTATTTCGAGATGTGCGTCTTCTCTGCCGCGATGATGCTCTTCGCGATGTCCGCGAACTTCATAACGATGTTCATAGGCTGGGAGCTGCTAGGGATTACGAGCTACCTCCTCATAGGGTTCTGGTACGGCAGGGAGGGGACCGCCCGCGCCGCAAGGAAGGCGATAACCACTATAATAATCGGGGACGTCATGATGCTCTTCGCGATGTTCCTGATATGGACCACATTCCACACATTCGAATTCGCCGCCATCATACAACAGGCATCCACGCACAGCTTGTACATGGAGATAGCCCTATCGATGATCCTTGTCGCAGCATTCACCAAGTCGGCGCAGTTCCCGTTCAGCGAGTGGCTAGCCGATGCCATGAAGGGACCAACCCCCGTTTCGGCATTCCTGCACTCCTCGACAATGGTTAAAGCCGGGGTATTCCTGATAGCGGTGCTGCTGCCATTATACGTATCTTACAACATGCTCTACGTGCTCCTTGGCTTCGGAATAGTCACGGCGCTAATAGGGGCGACCAACGCGCTGACGGAGATTCACATAAAGAGGGTTCTCGCATACTCCACGATAGAGGACCTTGGGCTGATGTTTGTCGCCCTCGGCACCGGATCGCTCATAGCCGCGATGATGCTCTTCGTGGTGCAGACATTCTACAAGGCGCTCCTGTTCATGAGTGCCGGGGCTGTGATAAAGGCGAATGGCAACGAGGAGGACATGGACAAGGTTTACAGCTCCCCGTCGTTCCTCAAGTTGACGATACCAACGGTCCTTGCGGTCGCCTCCCTTGCTGGGCTGTTCCCGCTCAGCGGATTCTTCGGCAAGGCCGCGGTAGACGGAGCAGCATCAGGCAGCATTGCGATATACGGGGTTTTGCTGGTCATAGGCTTCCTGAGCGACATTTACATATTCAGGTGGCTGTTCGTGCCGATGCACAAGAGGTCGGACAGGAGGACGGCATCGGCCCGCGCAAGATACAAGATGCTCCCGGCTGCGCTTATGGCCCCGATGTACATACTTGCTTTCCTGATAGTCGCGGGCGCCGCGGCGTATTTCCTGCTTCCAACGTACCTTTCATCCCTGGGCGCAACGGCCCTCAACATAGGCATTACCGAGATAGCGGCACTGTCGATAGCATTCGTCATAGGCCTTGCCATATCATATGCGCTGTTCTACAGGAGGAAGTACTCCTCGATAGAGGAGAGAAGCCCGATATACAGGATACTGCACAGCAGCTCTGCGGTGAACGCCGCATACTACGGCCTTGCAGGGGCATTGCTTGCAGTTGCATCTGGGATGGAATCCCTAGATTCCTCCGCATACAGCCTGATAAGGGACGGGGGCCGCGGCCTCATGGGCCTGGGGAACAGGATGAGGAAGCTTGAGAACGGCAGCGTGAACGTGTATGCCGCGGCATTCGTCATAGGCGTGGCGGCCGTCGGCGCATTGATAATACTGGTGCTCAAATGATGCCTCTCATACTACTCGCGTTGCTCGCTATACCGATAGCGTCGCTGGCGCTTCTGCTATTGCTGGGGGAAAAGAAGTCAAGGCCCATCTCAGTAGCATCGACACTGCTGGGCTTCGCCATAGTATCATACATATTCGTAGAATCAGTAATCTCCGGGGCGTTGAGCCTCTCAGTTACGTACCCGTACATAAGCGCGCTGGGGATAAACTTCGGGCTGAGGATAAACCTGATATCGATGGTGCTGCTTCTCATGTCCTCTGCGGTGCTCTTCGCCACCGCGCTCGCAGGGAACCCGGAAAAGGAGAAGGGAAAGGCCAGGAACGCACTGGTGCTTCTGTTCCAGACAGCCGCAATGGGGATATTCATGTCCTCAAACATGTTCCTCTTCTTCATATTCTGGGACGTTGGCGTCATAGCGATGTTCTTCATGATAAACCTGCTCGGATCCGCCAACAGGAAGCAGGCCTCTATGCGCTTCATAGTCTATGAGATATTCGCGAGCTCCCTCCTGTTCCTGGGGATAATGCTGCTCTACTTCTACATGCCAGGGCACTCCCTGGACATGTCGAGCATAGTGCTGCATTCCGCATCCATGCCTGTGCTCATCCAGGAACTGGTGTTCCTCCTGCTATTCGTAGCCTTCATGGTGAACATGCCGATGTTCCCGATGCACTTCTGGCTTCCAGATGCGCACACCGAGGCGCCGACACAGGGGTCCATGCTGCTCTCCGGGGTCTTGACGAAGTTCGGCGGATTCGGCATGCTGCTGATATTCTACATGCTTCCGATATCCTCAAAATACGCATTCTACGTCGCTGCGCTTGCGGTGGTGTCAGCATTCTATTCCGTGCTGGTGCTGATGAAGCAGACGGACATAAAGCGCATAATAGCCTATTCCACCATCATAGAGATGAGCGTGATAATGGTCGGCATAGCCGCGTCCAACACCCTCGGGACGTATGGCGCGGTGTATGCAATGCTCTCGCACGGGCTCACCATAGCCCTAATGTTCCTCGTTGTCGGGTCCATGAAGCACATATTCGGGGAGAGGAGCATAAACGTGCTCAAGGGCACCGTGGCCTCAGCGGCCTCTACCTCCTATTCGTTCCTGATGGGATCGCTTTCCATGGTGGGATTCCCGCTTACCGCCGGGTTCGTCGCCGACATACTCCTGTTCATAGGCTCCGCCAGCGCATTCGGAATCGTAGGGCTGCTGCCGCTCGTAGCGCTGATGCTGATGGCGATGTTCATGTACTTCGTGATGGAGCGCAGCGTATTCTCCGTTAGGGAGAAATCTAAGCCGGTGGATTTCATAACCATAGAACAGAAACTGGGATATGCGATATTCCTTTCCATGATATTCATTTTCGGCGTGCTGCCCTTCACGGTGCTGGGGCTTTTGAGGTAATATGATGATGCAACAAGTCCTGCAATACCTGCCTGAAGCCCTTCTGGGGCTCGTAGCGGCATTCGCGCTGCTTGGCATCGCTTCCGCATATTCCAACAGGAAGAGGGCCTCATTCTCGCTCAGCACAATATTGCTGGCCGCCATCTCAATAATCTCAGGGTACATGCTTGCCTCAGGGGCGAACGTGCTTATTCTTGGGGAGGTCCACGTATATGCATTCTCGATGCTGTTCGTTCTGCTCTTCTCAGTAACGCTGGCGCTGGCCAACGCGCTCGCCTATGCCTACTCCAAGAACTACCACGAACTGCTGATGCTTATCGGATTCTCGTATGCAGGGATGTGCGTAGTCGCTACCGCATCCTCCATCCTGGGTGTGTTCCTGGGCATAGAGGTAGTTGCGATAGTGACGTCCCTGATGCTGCTATTCGAGGGGAGGCACAGGCTCGAGGCAGCGGCGAAATTCTTCATACTTAGCTCCATCGCAGCAGCGATGTTCGCGTTCGGCGCGGCATTGCTGCTGCAGTACAGCCCTGCGCTCGCCCTTAGCGGAATAACCTCTGTATGGTCAGACATACTTGGCGCATCAATGCTGCTCATAGCCGCAGCGCTGGGATTCGAGGCTGCTCTCTTCCCGTTCAACCTCTGGGTGCCCGACGTATACGAGGGGGCTCCAGGGCACCTAACCGCACTGATATCAGGAATAAACAAGAAAGTGGCGTTT
>JAJZOJ010000006.1 GCA_021829015.1 Microcaldota archaeon
AAGTAATAAAAAGATGCACTAAGCAATTATACAGAATATGCAGGGATAGCAAAGCATGGCCAAATGCGCAGGGCTTAGGACCCTGTCCCTTAGCGGGTTCGGGAGTTCAAATCTCCCTCCCTGCATAATTATGCTATTATAAAACGGAACGATAAAATGGAACGACGGAACGGAATGCATAATAATATTAGCGTATTAATAATACTGTATTATTATGATAATATAGTGATTAAATGCCTTCGAAGTTTTTTGATAGGGCAAGGGAGACTGCCTCGTTGGAGGAACGCTACAATAAGGCCATTAAAGGTGCAGGGTCGCTCGTCGTACTATACGGTAGAAGGCGCGTAGGGAAAACGGAGCTTGTCAGGCATTTCCTGGAGGGCATCGATTCCCCCAAGCTATATTTTTATGTGGACCTTGCCGAGCGGCGGGTGCTTCTTGACGCGCTTCAAAAAAGCATTCAGGAACAGCTTGGCGGCAATGTTGTGTTCTCCGATTTCGACGACTTCTTCGCTTACATAAGGAATATGGCGGCTGGGAAGCGTTTTGTGCTGGTAATGGACGAATTCCAACGATTCCTTAGCGTAGCGCCGGAAGCAATAACCCTTATCCAAAAGCATTGGGATAACGGTCTCAAAAACATGAAGATAATGATAGTACTTGTTGGCTCATCAATTGGGATGATAGAGAAGATAACTGGCAGCAAGGCGGGGGCATTGTATGGACGTTCTGACAGGATAAAGATCTCCCCTTTCAGATACGCTGATTTCAGATTGATGTTCTCCGAACTCAACGAAGCGGATAAAGTGGTAAGGTACGCGGTGTTTGGCGGCACCCCGTATTACCTGGAAAAAACTCTTGCCTTCAGCGACACGCTGTCTGCCATAGATGAGCTTGTAATAAAAAAGGACGGCAGCCTCTCTGAGGAGCCCAAAACCTTGCTTGAATACGAGAATCTCAGGACCCATGCGCGGTACAATTCCATACTCCAGTCGATATCATCCGGAAAGGAGGTTTTAAAAGAGATATCGGATTTCACCAGGGTACCTGCCACTGCACTGCCACCATATCTAACGAAACTCGACGAGTTGCTGTCGCTGGTTGAGAAAAAGGATCCCGTGCTTGGAAAGGAACGGCTGAAAAGATATAGGATAAGCGACAACTTCTTCAGATTCTGGTACAAATTCGTATTCGAGAACCAGACCACGATAAATTTGGAAAACAGGTCACTGGTAAGGGAAAAGATAAAGTCAGAACTCAATTCATACACTGGGAAGCTGTTTGAGGACGTCATCAAGGAACTCCTGATATTGTACCAAGGCAGGAAAATTGGGAACATGCCCATAAATTTTGACGAAATAGGGTCCTGGTGGAACAGGAGCAGCGAAGAGATAGACATTGTTGCGGTGAATAAAAGGGAAAAGCGCATAATTGTTGGAGAGGTGAAATGGTCTTCACATCCAATAAATGAGGACGTCTTAAACGAACTGGTCAGAAGATCAAAGCTTATAGGCACCACGGGCTCATATGAATACATGCTGGTATCAAAGGCGGGGTTCACCAACAAATGCCTGGAAAGGGCAAAGGAACTTGGCGCATTGTGCCTTGATATCAATGACGTGAAGCGGCTTTTCGATGATGCAGGCACCAAGAGTTGAAAGATAGCGGCCCCATGCAGCCTTTTAAGTATTGCCTGAAAAGCATGCATGAGGGAGCATGATGGGAAAGATTGTTCACAGGAACAACTTCTTCAACGTGGTGGAATCGCAGCTCAATGTCCACGGGAGGAAGGCGAGGATGTACTGGGTATCGAAGCCAGATACCGTTGCGGTGCTCCCGATACACAAGGACGGCAGCATAATTATCGAGCGGCAGTTCCGCGCTGCGGTTGGCAAGCACATATACGAATTGCCTGCTGGACACATAGACAAGGGCGAGAGGCCGCTGCATGCGGCCAAGAGGGAGCTGGAGGAGGAGACTGGGCTCCATGCATCCAGAATCAGGCTTCTTGCAACTACATACCCTTCGCCTGGGGTACTGGACGGGAAGGAATACCTGTATGCCGCAGAGGGGCTCACCAAGGGCAGGACCAGCATGGATCCGGATGAGATCATAGGCACCGAAAGGGTAAGCATGAGCAGGGCCCTGGGCATGGTGAGGTCTGGGAAGATAATGGACACGAAGTCAATCGCGGCAATACTGCTCTACCGCATGGAGAAAATTGGCAAATGATGCGGTGATATATTGGCTGGACCAAGACTGAAGCGCACGCTGAGCCTCTTCGATTCGGTTATGATAAACCTTGGCGCGATAATAGGTGCAGGGATATTCGTCGTAATAGGCATAGCCGTGGAGCGTGCAGGCCCGTCCATAGTGGTCTCGCTGCTCCTCGGCGCCCTCATAGCGCTCTTCACAGGACTGAGCTTCTCGGAGATAGCCCTGCACGTCACCAAGGAAGGAGGGGTATACGAGTTCGCGAAGGAGACGATAGGCAGCTTCCCAGGATTCATGAGCGGGTGGACGTGGAACATGGGCAACATGATACTCGTGTCCGCGGTGCTGATAAGCATGGGCAGCTACATAAACGCGCTCTTCGGGACCCACGTAGCGGTCGCCTACTTCGCGATTCCAGGCCTTGTCTTATTCACGGCAATCAACATGCTTGGCATGAAGAACTCGGCGAAGACGATAAGATGGCTCGTGTTCATCAACGTCGCGGCACTGCTGATATTCGTCGTAGCAGGGAGTTTCTTCTTCAAAGGAGGCAACTTCTCCACATTCGCGCCGAACGGGATTTCAGGGACCTTTGCCGGGACAGCTGTGATATTCTTCGCATTCACCGGCTTTTCAAGGATAGCAACGGTAACGGGAGAGGTCAAGGATCCCAAGAGGAACGTATCAAGGGCGATACTGATATCCATAGTAGCATCCACCTTGCTGTACATAGCAGTGGCTGTCGTTGCCGTGGGGATGCTGAACTACGTGCAGCTCGGCCACTCCTCCTCGCCGCTATCCTCCGCGATATCGATACTGGGCAATCCTGCCCTTGACATCGCCGTCGCGATAGGCGGCGTCGCAGCAACTGCCGGGGTCGCATTTACCGGAATATTGGGCGTGTCGAGGGTCTTCTTCGCGATGGGGAGGGACAACGAGCTGCCGAAGGCATTCGGAAAGCTTGACAGGTTCGCGACGCCGAGCAATGCGATACTGCTCACCTCATTCATAATAGCGCTGTTCGTGCTGTTCGTGAACTTCGGGCTGATAGTGAGGCTCGCGGATGCGGGGGTTTTAACTGCATACGGGATAATAAACATAGCGGCATTCAGGCTGTCCATGAAGAAGAAAGGCAGGGACTTCATAAAGAGCAAATACTTCCCAATAATACCAGTTCTGGGGTTCATCTCCGTTGCGGCCCTTGTGGTGTATCTCGGATCTGAAACAGTACTGATAACAGCTCTGATGCTCATTGCGGGTGCTGCATTCTACATGTTGTGGAACCGCGGCCATCATGGAAGGGTTCCTCGCATAAGCACAGTCAGGGCATTCGGAGCTAGCAGGCACCGCATCGCACAGTAATTCTTAAAAGGATTAGTTGTATAGAGAGGTACTAGACCGATCATGTCCCTGAAAGACCTGAACTACGTGCAAAAATGGTTCATCATAGGCGCGCTGATAGGCGTAATCGCAGGATTCGCGGCGCTGCTGATATTCTATACGATAAGGTTCGTCGAGACTATATTCCTATCAAGCTTCGTGGGCTTCACGCCCCCGGTGCCGCTGGGAGAGACCGGCGGAACCCTGGCATACGTCTTCGCAGCGCAGCATTATCTCCTGCTGCCAGTGAGCATATTCGTCGGCGCACTGATATCCGGCTACCTGATATACAAGTTCGCGCCGGAGACTGAGGGCCACGGGAGCGATGCGGTCATAAGGTCGTTCCACAACAAGGATGGCGCGAGCAGGGCCAGGGTCCCGCTCGTCAAGCTCGTCACCGCCGCACTCACCATCGGAAGCGGAGGCTCGGGCGGCAGGGAAGGGCCTACTGCGCAGATAACTGCCGGATTGGGCCACCTCCTGGCAAAGCACCTAAACATAACGAAGAGCGACAGGCGCACGATAACCGCTGTTGCGATGGGCGCGGGAATAGGTACGATATTCAAGGCGCCCTTCGGCGGAGCGCTGCTCGCTGCCGAGATACTCTACAGGCACGACATGGAAGTCGATGCGATATTCCCCGGAATAGTCGCCAGCATAATAGGCTTCACGATATTCGGCGCCTTCACTGGCTACACCCCCATGTTCGGGGTAACCAGCGGAATACTCGGGTTCATGTTCAATCCCTTCATCCTGCCGTTGCTATTGGTACTCGGTGTGCTCACGGGACTGTTCGCCAGGCTTTATGTCGGCGTATTCTACTACGTGCAGTACCTGTTCAGGAAGCTGCGCACCAGCAATTACATAAAGCCGGCCATAGGGGCCCTGGGCACCGCGGCGATAGTGCTGATATTCCCCGAGGTCGCAGGAGTTGGGTATGGGTGGACGCAGCTCATGATATCCGGCAGCTACAAGACCTTCATAAATACATTCGGCATGCCTCTGGCCCTCTTCTTCCTTGTCCTGGCCATAGCCAAGATAGTCGCCACGTCTACAAGCATAGCGTCAGGGGGAAGCGGAGGCGTATTCTCCCCGGGTATATTCACCGGCGCATCAGTTGGGATATTCGCAGGATTGATATTCAACCACATGTTCCCGGCGATAGTCCCACTGCCCCTGGTCGGGGTCTTCGCGATAATAGGGATGCTCTCATTCTTCGGCGCAGCTGGCAAGGTGCCGATTGCCGTAACGGTCATGGTGCTGGAGATGACAGGAAGCCTAGCGATGCTTCCTGCTGCGATGTTCAGCATAGCGCTTGCGCTCATAGTCTCAGGCAACGGCTCGATATACAACTCCCAGGTGAATACTAGAAGGGACTCCCCGGCGCACATAGAGGAATACTACAGCCCCCTTATGAAAAAGGTCAAGGTGTCGAGCGTGATGAACAGGAACATGCACATCTCGCCGAACGAGACCCTTGGGTTCGCCGAGCGCTTCATGAAGAGGAATGCGCTCATGTCCGCGCCAATTGTCGATGGTAATAGGTTCCTTGGGGCGATATACATGGAGGATGCTGTGCATGTCAGGGACTCCAACCTGGCTGTGAAGAGATTCACTAAGCACGTTGCCCACGTGAACATCGGCACAACCGCCGAGAGCGCATGGCATGCGATGATAAAGAACGGCGCAGGGTGGTGCGCGGTGCTTGACAACGGCAAGTACGTGGGCGCAGTCGAGATGAGGAAGATATTCAGGAAGTACCGCTAGGTCCGATTGGGGCGATATTCCGGAAATACAGCAGGCTTCAGAGCGACCTGTTTATAAGGAATTCCGCAAGCTCCTTCAGCTTCCTCTTCGCATCGGATTCCTTGAGGGTGCTATCTATCCCTTTCCATGCATCCCTGACAATCTTGGCCTCGAGCTCCTTGACGTACTCCTCAGATTTGTACTTGAATATTATCGATATAGCCTCCTCTATGAGCTTCCTCTCCGTCGTGTGCATCTTAAGTATCTCGGTGAGCCTCCTTTTGTCGTTCTCGTCTGCATTGGCTAGCGCATGGACCACCATAAGGGTTATCTTCCCCTCGGTTATGTCCTCACCGCTGCCTCCCTTGCTAGCTGCGACGGCGCTGTCCGTTATGTTAAGAAGGTCGTCCTGCAGCTGGAATGCTACGCCTATGGATGCCCCGAAAGCCCCGAGCCTGTTGACCGTCTCCTCGTCGGCACCTCCAAGTATGCCGCCGAGCTTCGCCGACATGTTGGCCAGCACCCCGGTCTTCGAATATGCCATCTGCATGTATTCGCTCTCGGTTACCTTGAGTGGGTCCACGAGCGCCCTGTGCCATGCGATGTCAGTCGCCTGGCCGAGCGTGACCCTGAGCATCTCCCTCTCGTACACGTCGATCAGGCGGGCCTTGGTCTCCTTCGTCAGCTTCGGGCTGTCCATCATCGCCACTATCGGGAAATAGAACATGAAATCCCCTAGGTTGATCGCAACGTCGGCCCCGTACTTGACATGCACCGCTGGAGACCCCCTCCTCATCTCGGAGTTGTCCTCCAGGTCATCGTGTATTAGCGTGGCATTGTGTATTATTTCCGGTATTATGGAGAATTCCGTGAAGTTGGATGAGTTGCCACCAAGGGCGTCTATCACCGCGAGCATCAGTACCGGCCTCCACCTCTTGCCCCCCAGGCCAAGGATGTACTTGGCAGGCTCAACAATTGATTTCTCCAAAGCCGATGAATCGTATTTGTAGCCGCTCCTGCCCAAGATATACTCGAGGTTCCTCACCGATGTCTTGTCCGTCAGGTAGCTGTTGATGTCCCTGTCTACAGAACCCGCCCTTTCCTTAATATAATCCATTATTTCGGAATTGCTGTCCATGGTTAGTATTCACCCAAACTGATTATAAAGCTGCCGAGCGTATTCGTCGCATGGCGTTATGTTTAAATATAAAGAAATCCATAATGTCAAAAGGTGCTAAGATTGCCTACAGGTAAGCTAATGGGTCTGGCCGCCACGGCAGTAAAGAGCAACTTCGTGCTACTGGACAGGCCGTACAAGCTAAATTTCTGCATAACCTACAGGTGCCAGAGCCGCTGCGCCACCTGCAACATATGGCAGCTGCAGCCCAAGGGGGAGCTGCAGCTCAGCGAGATACAGGAGTTCGCGAAGAAGAACGATTACTTCAAGTGGATAGAGCTGACTGGGGGAGAGCCCTTCCTCAGGAGCGACATAGTCGAGGTAGCAAGGGCATTCAAGGATAATTCTAAGAGCCTGTACATACTTACGATGCCTACGAATTCCCTATGCAACCAGGAGATGGTAGAGAGGAAGCTCAGGGAGATACTGTCCTTGGGGATACCGAGGGTAGCAATAACCGTAAGCCTTGACGGGTACAGGGAGCTCCATGACAGCATACGCGGCATACCTGGGAATTACGACAGGGCGATATCTATGTTCAAGCTGCTCAAGTCGATGAGCAAGGAGTTCGACAACCTCTTCTTCGTATTCGGGTACACCCTAAGCAAGTTCAACAAGGGCTCGTTCGCGAAGACCTTTGAGGAGGTCAAGAAGGAGATACCTGACATACGCTACAACGACTTCCACATCAACCTCGCGCAGGTCTCGTCAAACTACTACGGCAACAGCAACGACGACATAAGGGTCAACAATCCCGAAGTTGTCGGAGAGCTGGAGTCGATACTAAAGGGCAGGGAGTTCGAGCTTGGGGTAATACCGATGATAGAGACCGCCTTCACGAGGAAACTTGTGGAATACGCCAAGACCGGAACCGCGCCGATGAAAAGCAGGAGCCTAGAGGCATCGGTGTTCATGGACAGCTACGGTAACGTATACCCGTCCATAATGTGGGACAGGAAGGTCGGAAACGTCCGCGAGGTCTCATATGACCTTATGGCATTGTGGAACAACAAGGCCGCCCAGTCCGTAAGGGCCGACCTGCAGGAGGGCAGGGAGCCCAAGCAATGGACATCATGCGAGGCATACCAGACGCTCACAGGCAACATAATGAGCATATTTCTGTAATAGTGGATGGAATGAAAGCGCTTCTCTATGCCGCGGTTGCGATGGCCATCATGGCATCCCTTGCAGGCGCGTCCACCGTTACCCTTACGGGATCATGCTATTCTAACGTAGTGAACCAGACCAACAACTACATAACATTCAACCTCGCCAACTCCGGCAATGGTACCGCGACAAACCTGCTCATAGAGCCGATAATAGACGGGGCATCAACGAGCAACGCAACCTTGCTGATACCTTTGGTAGCTCCTGGCGGCAGGTACTCGGAAAGGATATACCTATCAAACTTCACGATGCCCGGGAGCTATGCGGAGAGGTTCGTTGCAAGGTATTCTCAGGGCAGCTCGACCTTCACTACCCTATTCCCGTGCATAGTCAACATCGAGACCAATGCGCAGAGCCTGATCGGGATAACGGGCCTCTCGGCGCATGACGGCATGCTCGATGTCAACATGTCAAACATAGCGGATTATCCGATAGTCGCGAACATATCGGTATTCGCGCCTCCGTCCTTCAGCTTCCCGAACGGCACGCGCAGCGTGACTGTAAACCAGTATTCGGTATCCAATACCTCTTTCACCTTCTCGTCACCCAAGTACTCGAATGCTGAGTTTCCGGTCGCAGTTGCTGTATCCTATGCAAGCAAGGGCGTGCACTATTCTACCCTTGCCATAACAGCGATATCATACGGCTCAAGCGGCACCGCTGCATCGAAGGGCGGCAGCAGCATATTGCTAATCGCGATAGGCCTGGTGATAGCCGCGGTGTTGGCGCTGATCGTAGCGTCGGTATTCGTAAACCGGCGCAGGAAAAGGGCGCATCACGAGTAGAGCGGTGAGCTGTTGGCAAGGCCCTATGTTAGCATAATAATACCGACCCTGAACGAGGGCCGCAACATGAATGCGCTGATGAAGGGCATAGGCGAGGTAATGCGGCAGTACCGCTACGAGGTAGTAATAGTCGACGGCCATTCAAGGGACAATACTGTTGCGCTTGCAAGGAAGCATGGCGCAAGGGTGATATACGACAACAGGGGCAAGGGCTCAGCGCTCATAAAGGGGATGGCTGCAGCAAGGGGGGCCATAACGATATCCATGGATGCGGATCTCTCGAACAGGCCGAACGAGCTCCGACTCCTTATTGCGGGAATCGAGGCGGGCTACGACGTCTGCATGGGATCCAGGTTCCTGACCGGCGGCGGCTCAGATGACATGTCCCTGCACAGGAGGCTGGGGAACAAGGCATTCGTGGCGCTCGTCAACATCATATACGGCTCCAACTACACCGACATGTGCTACGGCTACAGGAGCTTCGCCAGGGGCATCTCGAAAAGGATGAACCTGAAGGAGAAGGGATTCGGCATAGAGACGGAGATAAGCATAAAGGCGCGTAAGATGCGCATGAAGGTTCTGGAGGTCCCGAGCTACGAGAAGCTCAGGGCCTATGGCGAGGGAAAGCTGAGGAGCTTCTCCGACGGCTCCATAATACTGAGGACGATATTGAGGAACCTCTGAGGCTGCAGAGACTGCTTAAATACATTTCGCATTAAATTAATCCCGGTAATAACATGTACAAAGACCCTAAAGGCTCGACGGTAAAGAAGAAGAATTCAAAATCGTACATCGTGGTGCTTACCAAGGAGGAAAGCGCGGAGATATTGGGTAAGGACTCCCCAACCGGATTCATAATATCGCTTAAGCCCACCGAGATACTCAGGGCGGAGAACTCCGCAGGTGTCATAGTGTTTCCCGGAGGGGCAGAAGATGCCAAGGACCAGAATAGCCGCCCGAGCGCAGTGTACCTGAAGGGGAAGGAAATTCTCAGGGGCAGGAAGCCTGGCGGCGACGCCAATGAGGAAAGGGTGAGAGTCAATACCCTGCTTCTGCGCAAGACCGATGGACCCATAACTGACAAGGAGGCGCTGGGCCACCTGAGGCAGGCCTTGAGGAAGAAGTTCCCGAATGCCGCAGGGCCCCAAACAACTGCAGACAGCTGAACGTATTCTACTCATTTCTTCTTCAGGTAATAGAATCCGTAGAGGGATCCCGTCCTGTTGTACGTTGCTGTCTTTATCGGGATGAGCTGGTAGCTCTGGTTGGCGTAGACGCATTCGTTGTTCGGCGTGTGGCACCAGTAGCCGTAATCGAATACCAGGCATCTGCCCTCGCTTATGTACTGCGACGTCTGCGTTGAGTTGTAGAGGTTGTCCATCTGCGTAGCGGTCCTGTTGTTTATGTTGAACAGTGTCGGGTCATATGTATACACGACGCAGCTCGATGGTATGAGCTGCGAGTTGTTGTAGACAAAGTTCTCGTAGAACCTTGCGTCGCCTGCCTGCTGTATCGATGAGGGGTTCACCGCTATCAGCGGCATCATCATGTAAAGGGGAACGAAAATAACAACGACTGCAACTGCGGTTGCAACCGCCGCAATCTTGTTCTTGTGGCGCTTTATCCTTCCCGCTACGGTTTCCGCGAGGGACACGAGTTCCGATACCGCGAAACCTCCGAACAGCGCCGCCTGGGCGACCAGGCTGAGCATGAACCTCCAGTCCACGCCGTATATTACGGAACCTGCATAGAATGCCGTGTAAAGGAAGAAGAATGCCCCGAACCATATGCCTATTGCAGCGGCGATCTTCCACCTGCCGCCCCCGACGAGCATGAATGCCCCGAGTACCGCGAGAAGCGTGAAGAGTATCGGCTGCATCACGTAGTCTGAGGTGTATGCGTTCAGCCAGAAGCCTAGGTTGGCGCAGACGTTCGCCCTGAAGTTCTGCATGTCTATCGAGCTGTTGACCTGCATGCCTGGCATCCCCTTGATGCAGGTGTTCTGTATCGTTGTACCTTGGTATCCGTAGTTGCCTGTAAGGGATTCGTTGTAGGAGTAGAGGACTGATGGAACCACCGCAAGCACGAACAGCAGCACGATGATCAGCAGCTTTGTGTTCCATATGTTCTTTGCGATTGAGGAGAGCGCTGCCTTCGCAGAGCCTATGATGCCGCTTGAATCTAGCAGCAGGTACATCGCAACCAATATCGGTATGAAGAGAACCTCGTCGACCTTCATGTACAGAAGCAGCGAGAGGGCGAAGAGCATGTTGGAGAGGCTCCATAGGCTCTTCCTCTTGACGAACGCTAGGAAGAAGAATATCGTGACCATCGAGTATGCCAGCGTTGCCATGTCGGAGTTGGTGGGCCTTGCCCACACAAGCACTACTGGCGTAATCGCAAGGATGAGCCCTGAAAACAGCGCAGCCCTCCTGTCCTTGAAAAGCAGCAGCGCAGACAGGATGCACATCAGGACCGAGAGCGCGCCGAGGAATGCCTCAGTCCCGTATGCCGATGCCCTGCTGACCCCGAAGATCAGGAAGGCAACGGCTATGTTGAAGGATAATCCTATCGGCTCATGATAGACCTGCCCCTGGAAGCACGTCAGCGGAGTGCCGTAGTTGCACATCCAGGCCTGGCCCATGTGGAGCATGTCAATGGCCATTCCCTGGTAAATCGCGTCGTCGAAGAATAGGAGCTGCGTAGGCTTCACGAAGTAGAGCTCTACAAACAGGAAGACGATGACTACGCCAAGGGCGGCGATGGCGAATCTTCTGTCCAGGCCATGGCTTTTCAGCGTATGGTATATCTGCTTCCTGTCCTTGAATGCGCCTATGAGGAGCATAGCAAGAGAAAGTATTATCCCGATCGTGAACGTGTATTCCAGCAGTCCCTGCTGCAGCATCATGCACCACTCCTGTTAGTAACGAATATCCCGTTTATGAACATGTATTTGGTCTTTGTCGCCTTCATCGTGTGAAGCGCATCCTCTGGGGTCATGACTATCGGCATCCCGTGTATGTTGAAGCTCGTGTTGAGCACTATTCCGTAGCCGGTGTTCTTCTTCATGTGGCCGAGCAGCTCCATGTACTTTTGGTTCTCGTTGCCCACCATGTGGGCCCTTGCGGATCCGTCTATGTGCATCACCGATTTCTCCTTCTCCCTGAGCTCCTTCCTTATCATGAATGCGGAGGTCATGAACTTGTCCGCGCCCTTGCCGTCGTATTCCAGCATGCGCTCTGCCTCGCTCTCCAGCATCGATGGCGCGAATGGCTGGAACCACTCCCTCTTCTTCACGTATATGTTGAGCTTCTCCTTCACCTCGTCGGAATCGCTTGGAGCTAGTATGCTCCGGTCCCCCAATGCACGCGGCCCGTATTCCATGCGTCCCTGGAACCACATGATATAGTTGCCTTTCGAAAGGAGCTCGGCAGCATGCGCCGCATGCTCCTTCGGGTCCTCCACCTCGTACTTCAGCGACCTGTCAGCCCTTACCTTTTCCTCAGTATGCTCAGTGGAATACTCGTTCCCCAGGTACGGGTTGAAGTTAGGGTATGAGTGCGTCCCGGTTTCTAGGTAGTTGGCGTACATCGCAGCGCCGAGGGCCATTCCGCCGTCGCCCATGTGCGGGAATACGTACCAGTGCCTGAGGTTCTCCAGCTTCCTGAGCATCATGTTCGCCTTTATGTTGGCGAAGGTCCCTCCCGAGAATGCCACGTCGCCCACGTCATACCTGTCTATCGAGTTGCTCACGAATTTCAGCAATGCATTCTCGACGAGCTGCTGGGCCATGTAAGCGAACTGCTCCCTTGGCATCTGCCATGCGATCCGCTGCAGCATCTCGAACTGCCTCACAGGGCTGTACTTGCACCTTATCCTTGTCCCTGATACGCTTATGAAATCCTTGAATTTGTTCTCTTCGGCGCCGAACGGGTAGGAGTAGTCGGCCATGGCCATCACCTTTCCCTCGTCCTCCAGCTCCCTCATGCCGACTATGTTCGTCACCTGCTCGAAGAATATCCCAATGGAATCCCTTGCGGGTATCGCTATGTGCCTCTCCAGCTTCCCCCTCCTGAGGGTGCTAACAGATCCGGAAAGCCCGTCACCAAGGCCGTCGAGCGTAACCACGAGCTGGTTGTTGAACCTTGACGTGAATGCCGCAGTGGAGGCATGCGCGGTGTGGTGGTCTACTATATGCAGCTTGTAGTTTCCGAATCCCATAGAATCCAGGTTCCTCCTGACTATACTTGAGCTGACGCGGTCGCACAGCGGAAGAACCCCTATCGTGGTCATGCGGTACTTGAGGTTGTGCCTCGCGTTCTCCATGCGCGGCCTGAGCATCTTCCTCCTCCTGAACATGTAGTAATTCTCCTTCATCGACGGGAAAACGCGCTCCAGGGTCTTGGTGAACTCCGTTGTGGTGAATGCGATGTGGTTCACGTCCTTCGGCTTTATCCCTGCATAAGCAAGCGCAGCGGTTATCGAATGGTAGGGGAACCTCACCTCCAGCTTCCTCTTCGTGAACCTTTCCTCGTTTGCCGCATAGACTACATTGCCGCCCTCTACAAGCGCGGCCCCGGAATCATGCCCGTCCCAAACCCCCAATACATACAATCTATCATCCCTGAAGGCTCCTTTCCCTTATCTCCTTGGATAGCCTTTCTATGAAGGAATCCGGAGCCACGCCGTACTCCTGCTGCTTGCTGTCCCTGCGCCTTACGGTTATCGAATTGCCTTCCTGCTCCTTCTTCCCTATGATTATCATGTATGGCACCTTCTGCATCTGCGCATCGCGTATCTTGTATTCAAGCGTTTTGTCCGACAGGTCGCCCTCCGCCCTTATCCCAGCTGCCTTAAACTTCTCTAGGACCTTCGCTGCATATTCGTTTACCGGTTCTGATATCGATATCACGCGCGCCTGTGTAGGGGCCAGCCATGCCGGGAACTTTCCCTGGTAGTGCTCGATGAGAACGCCTATGAACCTCTCCAGGCTGCCGAGCACCGCCCTGTGTATTATCACCGGGGAATGGCTCTTCCCGTCATCGCCTGTGTATTCAAGGCCGAAGCGTATGGGCAACTGGTAGTCAAGCTGTATGGTCGCGCACTGCCACTGCCTTCCCATCGAGTCTATGACGTCGAAGTCTATCTTGGGCCCGTAGAATGCCCCGTCCTTCTCCTTTATATCGTACTTCATCCCGTTGGACTCAAGGCCGCTCCTTAGCGCCTCGATCGCCTTGTCCCACAGTGCAGCATCGCCCATGTGGTCATCGGGCATGGTGGAAAGCTTCGCGGTGAACTTCATCCCGAACGTTTCATATACCTCCTTGACCATGCGCAGCAATGATTTCATCTCATCCTTTACCTGGTCTTCCCTTAGGAAAATGTGGCCGTCGTCCTGCGTGAGCTCGCGCACCCTGAAGAGGCCTGTCAGCGCCCCGCTTATCTCGTTCCTGTACAGCCTGTCGAATATAGCCGTCCTGAAGGGCAGCTCCCTGTAGCTCCACTTCCTTGACTTGTATATCAATATGCTCGAGGGGCAGTTCATCGGCTTCATGCCGAGATTCTCGCTCTCCGAGGAGAACATGAACATCTCCTTTTTGTAATGGTCTATGTGGCCGCTGACGTGCCACAACGCGACGTTAGCAAGCGTCGGGGTGCTGATCTCCTCGTAGCCGTATCTGTTCTCCATCTCCCTGATGAACTCCATCACCTGCCTGAATATGGCGAGGCCGTTCCTGTGCCAGTATACCATGCCCGGAGACACTTCCTGGAAGCTGAAGAGGTCCAGTTTCTCCCCTATGGTCCTGTGGTCAGTTTCCGGCAGTCCCGAGAATATGCTCTTCGCGACTATCGCGGTGTTGATGCTTACCGGCTTGGACTTCCTGTACTGCGGCGCATGGGCCTCGGCGCCGTAGCTCTTGCCCTGCTCCGCAAGGGGATGGCCCTTCATCCCTATCGACCATTTTTTGTTCCAGCCGAAGGGCGCGCTCATCACCTCGATGCCCTTCCCCGATGCTGCGGATTCCCTCATGCGATTGATTATCCCCATGGCTGCCTTGGGCTCCTCAAGGTTGCTGCTCAGGTGGGCGAACGGGTATATCACCAATCTCTTCCTGCATAGGTTCCCCATAGCCTTGAACGCATCGGCAAGGGCGGCGTTTGCGGTGTCGCCGTTGTCCCCCTTCTCGACGCTGAGCATCATCACGAGCGCATCCTTGGCGGAGAAGGACTTCTCGCTCGAGTCCTCGTAGACGCTCGCCTCGGGCTCCACCAGCTCGTAGCTGATACTGTCCACGTCAAGTAGCAATACCTTCATAGAAACCATAATTACTTTGCTGGAAAGGAATATATTCCAATTGTATCGCCGTCCCCCAGCCTAATGTTTATATATTAAGAAAATCAGAAAGATTGATAACGGATTTGTGATAAAATGGCCCGTGAAATCAAGGAGATAGCCCTATGCCACGCAGTGAAGGCTGGCGGAATACTGCTCCTCAAGTCCGACAAGGACCCCTATAGGGGACGTTGGAGCGCACCGCAAGGCAAGATAAACAGCGGGGAGAGCCCAGCAAAGGCAGCGATGCGCAACATATACCAGCAAACCGGCATACTGCCAACCAAGGTAACATCCCACGGGACCATAAGGCTGTTCCTGAGCAACAGCAACGAGTACACATATAAGATACACGTTTTTTCCACCAGGCTTTACACCGGCTCCCTGAAGCCCAACGTGGACGGCGAGGCGAAATGGTTCGACATGTCCGAGGTTCCGTACCATGACATGTGGCCTGATGACAAGTACTGGACCAGCCTGGTCATGCAGGGCAAGAAGTTCGACGCGGACTTCTTCCTGGACGAGCACAACGAGAAGGTGACGAAATACCAGATACGGGAGAAGAAGGAGGTGCTCAGGAAGGCGCTCCCGATAGCGCTAATACTTGTAATACTCGCATCTGTTGGCTACGGGATAGCCGCAAGCGGGGTGCTAAACGGGATAGGCCACGGCCATCTCCCGACAACGCTTAGGACGACCATACCGCCGTTCAGCCCGTCGAACACGAGCACAACGAGCAGCAAAAGCACGACTACCTCTACCATATCTGCCACAACGACCATACCCAAGCCTACGGACATAACCATCGACAACCTTAACATGATCATGAACTACTCAGGGCCTTCGGCGAAAGGCGGCATAAACTGCAATGTGCCGAGCAGGTCTGTGGTGGTGCCATTCAGGCGCGTATTCAATTCCTCGGACTTCTACGTGAATGTCACGTTCATAGACTCTGGATGCCCGGAGACGATAACAAGGATATATGCGCTTACCCCCGGGGCAAGCGTGGTGTCTACCGAGCCGCAGCTCCCGTTCAACTTCCCGGCGCAGTCCCAGATATACTTCCAGATAAGGGTGCACATGTCCAATGCATCATACACCGGGCCCCTCACTCTGGTGGAGAACTACCAGTAAGCATGGTTATTTAAACCTATCCATTTTAATATAAGATTAATACACATGTGCGTGATACAAATGGGAAATTTCCTATATAAGGTTCTTGCTAGGGAAATAAGCGTGACAAGGTATGTCTCGCTGTTTCTCGTGGTCCTGTCTGTGCTGGGCTTTGCTGGATTGGCGTTCTCGCAAACGACCACGTCTGCGGGCGCGACGATATCCGGTACCCTCTGCGAGGTGTTCAATACGGTAAAGGACGTGATATTCATACTCGGCCTTACCCTGATGATACTCGGAGGAGCGATATACGCAGGAGCCAACCTGATGCCTGCAAGCGCCAAGGGAGGATTCATGGGCTATGGAATGGCCATGATAATAGGCGGGATAATAGGTGTCGCAATAGCGGTCGCCGCCCCATTCATCCTCAACCTCATAGTTGGGACGAACGGGAATGCAGCAGTAACCACTGGCCAGATTTGCGGCTCCACGGTAACTGCCGGCGGAACTGGCGGACTTGGCGGCATAGCATAACCGCCTGCATATGGTGATGCGTGGCATGGCCATTAGGGCCATGCACATTTTTGCATCCTCTTTTTATTCTTTTCTTTCCCATATTCCTTAAAACCGGAGTGCCTGCATGTGGAACGTTCTAGACCATACGATAAAGACATACTTCGCCAACATATACCTGATACTCCTATCTTCGATCTCATTCATACTCGCGTTCATAATACCTCTTTTCGCCTCGTTTCCCACATACAATGACATGGGGGGCGTGTTCCTCAGGACGGCGAGCATCTACCTGAACCTCAACCCGTTCAGCGCTGCGGTGATAATAGTAGCTGCGCTATTCTCGCTGCTCTTCCTGAGCTTCGCGACCGTTGCGATAAACATAGTGGTCAAGCACAGCAGGACCCAGACCAAGATAAAGGCCGAGGTGATAAGGGGCATAGAGAAATACACCGGAAGGGTCTTCGCCATTCTCCTCGTCACGACCGTTGTGCTGGTGCTCGTCAACGTTCTCACGTTCGGCAGCGGCTATTCGGGCCTTGCGACCGCCATCGCCGCTCTCATAATGACGCCAATAATGTTCTATGCGCCGTCCTCTGTAGTGATAGACGAGGCAAACTTCATGCGCTCGATGCGCGCGGGCTGGAAGTTCTTCTGGAAGAAGCCCTCATACTTCCTAGCGTGGGCCGCCATCGCGATAGTGCTGCTTACGGTCTTCGACACCGCCTTCATAGCAATAGCAGGTACCGTATACTCGAGATACGTGATGCTGATATTCAGCTCGCTGTTCATACTGCCTTTCCTGATGCTCTTCCAGGGCGAGCTCTACATAAGCAGGTTCAAGCTCCTGAAGTGATGCTCCCGGCCGCGCGAGGCCGCGCCGCCGTCGCGTATTAGTATTAATAACTTGCATTTGAAGCTTAACCTATGCGCCGTATATCGGGATTTGCGCTGGCGATGCTTGTTGCCGTTGGCATGCTGGCATGCCTTTCACCTGCCGCGTCCGCGCCTAGCGTTTCAACGGTGCAGTGCGTCGTAAGCAGGACATCCACGACCATAGGGGCATGCATAGGAAGCGCAGCGGCCCTGAGCGCCATGGGCGTCGTCATATCCCTTTTCTTCGTCGGCATAATCTATCTTCTCGGGGAGGTATTGTCATTCGAGAGGCTGAAGGGCTTCTGGAAGGCGGAGATGTGGGAGACGATAAAGAGCGCAATAATAGTCATGATAATATTCTCCTCCCTTGTCATAGGCGGGGATGTCGCGGTGGCGCTCGCCGGCAGCACCCCGACTGCCGGGAACACAAGCGCCGCCCTTTCCGGGAATCTCGGTAACCTCTACAACGTGGCGTACAACTCCTACCTATACCCGCAGCTGCAGAACTCCTACGCGACATGGGCAGGGGTCCTGGGGCTGGCCCAGGGGCTTGACCTGATAACTAGCCTGCAGCTGGACACATGGTTCCCGGTGCCCATAATACCTGAATTCACGGTGGCTAGCGCAAACTTCGGCTCCTCGGCAAATCTTCTCGTAACAACCTTCTCAAGCACCACGAGCGGCCTTCTTGCGGAGACGATGCGGCTGGTCAATCCATTAGTCATCGCCTTCCAGATGCAGTACGACCTGTTCACCATAATAGTATCAGCAGGCCTCGGGATGTTCATACCTGCCGGGGTAATACTCAGGTCGGTGCCGCTTGTCAGGAAGGTCGGCAGCTCTTTGATAGCATTCGGCATCGGCCTCGCGCTGGTCTACCCAGCGCTCCTCGTGGGCTTCAACCTCCCAATAACCAACTACATGTACAGCATAACCTCGACGGTCGGCCAGCCCGCATGCCCGTTCTCCGGGCACATACTCTGCACGCTTTACGAGGGGATGGTGGCATTCATCAAGGGCGCAGCCGAGCTCGCGCCAGGGCTTGTTTTCGGAACGGCCCCTGTCGCATTCGCCTTCGGTCCATCAGCATCCCTTTCGACCTCGGTCATAGCAGAGGCAGGATCGGGATTCTGGATAGGCCTGGGCGGGGCATTCATAAACGGGGTATTCCCGATGCTCAACTTCATAACAGACAACATGCTCATGCTCCTGGTCCAGTCGCTGCTGTTCATAATCGACGTGATAATAGGATTTGCGATAACCGAGGGCATAGCCGGGCTGCTGGGGGGCAGCGTAAGCGGCTACCTGAGGCCGCACAGGAGGTTCTCGCTGACTTAGTAGTGGAAAGATGGCAAACACATGCATTCTATACGGGGCAACGAGCTGGGTGGGGATAAACCTGGTAATAATACTGATAGCCATGCTCCTCTCAGGGGTCGCATTCTCCCTGAGCACCCTGCTCTCCGCCAACATGCGCGAGCGCATCCGCGGGGCCGCGAGGTCTGAGCTCACGCAGGCGCTCCTCAGCGCTGTGATAATCGTAGTGCTGGTCGGCACAGCGACAACCGCATGCTCGCTCTCATCCTCGATGAGCAAGGGCCTGACCCATACCTCCATGGACCCGTTCCAGTACTCCGAGTACTATGTCGGCAACCTCAGCGTAAACACCGGCCTGAACCTTCTCACAAATGCATACTCCACTTCGGTGTCATATGCGATAGAGGGGCAGGTGCTCGGCAACATAGGCGACCTATTCAATACGAAGTTCACCGGGGCATTCGCTATAATGAGGGACATACTCGGCGGGGAGGCGGTTTTGGGGAACCTGATAAAGCTCTCCTTTGCCGGGCTTGTGCAGCTGAGCCTTCTCTTCAATGCCCTAAGCGGATTCTACATAGAGATCATAGTCCCGATGATGACCGTAGCTGTGGGCATGCTGTTCCTGCAGTTCCTGATGCTGCCGCTGCTGCAGTACACCGCATTCACCGTAGTGCTGCCAGTGGCGATAGCCATGAGGTCCCTCTCCTTCCTCGGGAATAACCTGAGGTTCGCTGCGAACTCAGTGCTCGCGATAGCGATAGCCGCATACATCATATACCCGTTGATGCTCTCGATGAACGGATGGGCGATCGCATGGATATTCTCTTCAGCTAACCCGTCGTACCAGTATGTGCAGAGCACGTACGTGGTGCCGAACATTCCGCTTAACACCTACTTCACATCGGTTCCATCCACCGCATATTCGGGTCCAATACTGGGCGGGATAAAGTCCCTTGCTCCGCTCCTCCTGGGCTCTTTTTCGTCAACAGGGATAATACTGCCGTGGCAGGTGGTGTCCCAGGCCCAGTTCATAGTGAATGAGCTCGCCAGGTTCCTCTTCGAGTCCATAGTGATGATAGTCATAGACCTCGCGGTGACGGTAGGGTTTGCCGCAAGCCTTGCCAAGGCGCTGAACCGCGGCATTGAGGGCGGAGGGTCGTTCTGGGGATGACGATGTACCATATGCAATTCCTGCTGCAGGCATCCACCTTCTCGAACGCCAACGCGCAGCTGATGCCGCTGGTATTCGTCGCGATGATGCTCGATGCCATTGTGGTGGTCGTGTGGTACTACCTTGGGGTGCTGCTCAACAACAGCGCGGTCAAGCAGTCTGCATTGGGGGAGTTCTACCAGTTCATAGGCACAGTGATAATGGTCGGTATAATAATCGGGTCGCTGTACATGCTCTCCACGGTATTCTATTCATCGCTCGGGGCGACCTCGCTCATGAAGCCATCCGCTATAAGCCAGCTCTGCAACAACATAATGTCTACATCACAGCTCGACGTCCTGGGCAAGTCCAATTCCCTTCTCTCGGGTCCTGCAAGCACCACGGCCAAGTATATCGGCCTGTGCTCTCTAGTCAAGCCAAATGGCAATCCGTCGATAACGCAGCGGCTGGACTATCCGCTAGCGGCTACAGGTGTCATAATAGCGAACCTGACGAACCAGACCGCTGCCAACCTGAACTACTCATTCACCATAGGCGCATTCCTGGGCTTCCTCTCTGAGCTGACGCCATCAATCGAGATATGCACGCCCCCATGCCTTTACCCCAACCCTGAGGTGCAGCCGCTGCTGAATGTCAGCGCCTCATTCATCCCGTACAAGGGCTACAGCCTGCTCACCGGGAGCTTTACCGCAATCAATGGCTTGCTTACATGGTCAACCGAGGCGTTCATAGCACAGATCCTCCTGCTTTCAATATTCATGTACATATGGCCCTGGCTGCTATTCGGTGGATTCGTGCTGAGGAGCACCCTGTTCACTAGGAGACTTGGCGGCCTATTGATAGCTGTGGCCATAGTCGGCCTTCTGGTATTCCCTACGGTCTTCGCATTCGAGTACCTGGCCATGGCCAATGGGATAAGCGTGGGCACAGGAACTGGCAACCCCAACGGGCTGAATACCACCTACGGGTTCAATGCGATAACCTCTATCCCGGCTACGCCCCATGGGACGTGGCCTAAAGTCGGGGTATCGACCGGCAACTACGTTACCAACTTCTTCGTCGAGCCGAACCTCAAGGCAGTGGCATTCGCCAACGACTGCTGGCCCAATGTTGGCGGGTATCCTACAAGCCTGATAAAGGCAGAGGGCGATGACATCCTTAATCTTCTAATACCGTTCGCCAGCGTATTCTCGAGCATAAAGTACCTCTTCGACATGTTCGCCCTTGGGAGCTCATCCCCCACGTTCCCGCTCCTCAACTACTGCAAGCCAGCCAACGCGCTCTCGACGTTCTACGGAATGCTCAATGCATTCGGGCCAATGGGGATAACATCATTCTTCATACCGTTGGTAAACCTGGCCCTGGGCATAACCGCCATAACCGGGCTATCCCCGCTCTTCGGGGGAGACACGAGCCTAGCAAGGCTCAGCAAGCTGGTGTGAGTCAATGAGTAAAAGAACCATCATGTCCTCAGTTCTCGTATTCGCGCTTGCGGCTATGCTGTTATGCGTAATCGCGCCGGCATCGCAGAGCCCGACCACAGGCACAGGTTTCGTGCAAGGGCTGTGCAACGGCTACAATGGCTACGGCGGCATAATACCGCAGTCGACGATACTCTCTGGGCATGCGGCCGGCCAGCAGGCGGTACTCGGGTTCTCGATAGTGATAATGCTCACGGTGATACTTGCAGCTGCGATACTCTACATGATAAGCTACGTCTTCAAACTCAGCTTCCTCAGGGAGGTGATAAAGTCGGAGTTCGTGGAGATACTGATCACAGCTGCAGTGGTCATAATATTCATCGGCGGATTCTACATAGCAAGCGCCAGCGTCGGCGCGTCCAACTCCTTTGCGGTTGCGGGCAGCAGCTTCGGCAGGGGCCTGTACGTCAGCGACTGCGTGTACCTCGGCAGCCAGTCAGTCAACCTCATCGTGCCTATACTGATAATCAGCATGGAGAAATTCGCGGTGACGCTGATATCCTCCCTGAAGGTAGTGATAGCCCCCCAGGGATTCGGCCTTAGCTTCTCCCCGTTGCAGGGACTTGCGCTGATAAACAACATGTTCGACCTGCTGACAGGCGCCGCATACGTGCTTATGGGATTGATATTCTCTACCATGGGCCTCCTCGGCCTGATATACGGGCTCTTTCCCCTGTTCCTCTATGCCGGGATACTCCTGCGCTCCCTTCCATGGACAAGGGCGGCAGGCGGGGCCTTCCTTGGGATATTCGTCGGCTACTACATAGTGTTCCCGCTATTGCTGCATGTCATGGTCGCAAGCTATGCGCCCGCGATACAGTTCACGGGCTATTTCAGCTTCACCTCGATACAGAACTTCCTCGGAAAGGCCGCGGGGAGCAGCGGGGTCCTGCAGTCCCTTGTCGCGGTTGACTCGTTCTTCGTCTCCGCCGCATCGTACCTTGTCTCAGGCGGGATATACGGGGTAGTTAACGCATTCATCCTCGGGGTGATAGAGCCTATGCTCGTTGTCTCAATGTCTATAATACTTTCATTCCTGATATCATTCGAGATAGCCGACCTAGTCGGGGATGCATTGGGTGCGCCAAGCCTGTCCTCCAAGGGCATACTTGGCAAGGTGATATGATTATGCTGCCATTGGTTCCATTGGTTCTGCTCGGGCTCATACCGGCCCTGAATCCGGTAAGCTGGATACCGATAGCCGCGGCAGCTGTCCTTACTGTGGTGCTTGTCGCCGCATTCATATACGCGCTAGCGAGCATTATAGGCAGCAGGGCAGCGCAGGCCTGGTCGAGGTTCCAGATATACGAGGCGCTGCTGTCTATGCTGCTCCTCATAGCATTCGGCGCGATATCGTACATATTCTTCCTGAGCCCGCAGGCTATGTACTCCAGCATAAACATCGTCCCATCAAGGTGCACTGGCGCCGCTGACCTGTACACCCTTGCCTCATGCGACGTAAGCCAGTTCAACAATGCGACCTTCGCCCTTGCGAGGTACACGTTCTACGCGACTTACATAACATCTACGGTCGCGGGCATGACCGAGAAGGTGAAGATAGACCCGATGTACATAGACACTGGGATAAGCCTCAATTTCGAGGTGCCGCCGCTCTTCCCGTCCAACATGGACTCGCTGATGGATTACGTATACGAGACCTACCTGCTCACGCTGATATTCAACCAGTTGCAGCTGATAGTGCTCTCGGCCTCGGTGTTCTTCCTAAGCTTATTCGTCTCCCTTGGCCTCATAGCAAGGACCTTCGGCTTCGCCAGGACCTTCGGCGGGGCCATGATAGCACTTGGAATAGGGCTCGGGATCATATACCCGCTGCTAGTCTCGATAACCTATGGGTACATAGACACGGCAATAAACGTCACGTGCCTGCAGTCGATCTCATGCGCCGTGCCAAATGTGCTGCTCGGCGCGGTGCAGCTCATAGGGCAGATATCCTCCGGGCCGCTGTTCACCGCGGCCGGCGCGGCGGTAGGCGGGTTCTTTTCGTACATAATATATACGATTGCAGGCCTAACGATTATACCTGTGATGAACGTGGTGCTGGTCGACGTGTTCATATCCGACTTCTCCAAGGCATTGGGGGAGAAGATAAGCATAGAGCACCTATTCACGTCGATAATATAGTGGTTTGATGAGGGCGATAAGGGTTGCATCGGTTCTGCTCCTCGCGGTCATAGCCCTTGCTCTCGTGCCGCATGCTGCGTCGCAGTGCGGTCCGATCCCCGGAAAGCTCTCTACGATCATAAGCGCCAGCGAGCCGTGGTACTGCCCGATAAACCAGCAGATATACTCACAGTGGACTAAGGAGCTGCCCCTGGCCTATGCTGCAGTGCTCATAGCATTCCTGATCGCGGCGATAATATTCATGTCCGGCGTTGCGCTTAACAGCAGCAGGATAAAGAATTTCGCGATGGGGGAATTCTACGAGGCGATAGCATCAGCGGTGATAGTCGGGTCATTCATCTACCTCTGCGCCGTAGTGTTCGGGGCCCTTCCAGGCATATTCGTTGGCTCGATAAACCCGTATGCGACCGCATTCAACCTCATGCGCAACACCATAAGCACAGGCGAGCAGGCCTACACGGTAATCTACAACGTCTACCTATCGATGTCGTTCATAACAAGCCCAACGATAACGGTCCAGATCGGCGGGGACTTCAACGCGCTCCTGAGGTCGGCATTCAACTTCCTGGAGTTCGCGCCGCAGCTGTTCGTGAACATATACACGATACCCGTTACCATATTCTTCCTGGATCCTGCCAAGGCGATATCAGGCTTCC
The DNA here is from genome assembly GCA_021829015.1 of Microcaldota archaeon. The sequence continues at coordinate 24,076 of JAJZOJ010000006.1, forward strand.
TTGTCGACGGTATACTCGCCCTGTATGCCGAATACTACCTGCTGGAGTTCTTCTCCATAGCGGCAATACCGGCGTTCCTGGTGCCAGGGGTGCTGCTGAGGTCGATATTCCCGACAAGGGCGCTTGGGGGTCTCATGATCGCCCTGGCATTCGGGTTCTACCTGATAATGCCGTCGCTCTTCGCCGTGGCGTACTACTTCACGGCCCCGACGGTGCAGAGGGACATGGGCCAGGCGACGCTGCAGCTATCAAGCCTGACATACACCAGCCACAGCGTCATTTCGCAGAACAGCCCATTGGTGCTGCAGCTCGAGAACGTCAAGACCTCGCTGAATGGGTTCTGGCTCCTGATATTCTTCTATCCTGGGCTGATATCCGCGATGACCTACGCCGCGATAATTGAGATATCCAGGTTCATAGGCAGGGCGCCAGCAAGGGTCAGCAAGCTTAGGAGGCTCGTGTGAGTCCGCGGCGCCAGGGAGCCAGTGCATGTCTATAAACCTTGCCATCGATATTAGGCCCGATGAACCAGAAGGTGCTAGTGTTCATAGGGTTCATGGCACTGTCGCTCGCGATGCTTGCGGTAGCGGTCGTGCTTCCTTACAACATATTCCTGATAATACCAAAGTTCATCTTCCTGATACTAGCGGTCATATTCGACGTCATGGCATTCTCCTCAAGGTACTACACCTATCTCCTGCTGCCCTTCGTCAGGCAGCGCAGGAAGGACGTTGTGATAAACGACCAGACGCCATATTGGCTGGCATCGGGAGGCGAGTGCATAATCAGGAAGATCGACAACTACTTCGTGGCTACCGCATACATAAACATACCTCTTTACGTCTCGGCAAGCGAGATGAGCGACGAGGAGAAGCTAAGGTTCTCGATGCAGCTCAGCAAGCTCATAGGCATAAGCAAGGACCCGGTGAGGTTCACATCCGAGCTGTACCTGATGAACAAGGACACCTACATACTGCGCCTCAAGGACACAATAACATCCATAGAGAATGAGGAGGCCACGCTCAAGGAGAGGGGCGCGACAGAGGGGGAGATGGAGCACGTCAGGGGCAAGCTCTCCATGTGGAAGAAGATGCTTGACAACATAGCCACATCCCCGTCATATGAGCTCGGCACATTCGCAGCGATATCCGCATTCGGCTACAAGGAATACGAGGCGATAACGAACGTCCAGGTGAGGGCGAGGGAGCTCATGAACGGCATTGCATCGTCGATGGGCGTGCCGCCGAGCATAGTCACAGGGAGCGAGATACTGAAGTACGTCGAGCCGGAGTACCTGATACCGTTCTCGACAGCGGAGGAGGAGATAAACAGGCGCGTCGCGCAGGTGTGAGCATGGACGAAGAAGCTGTGATGTATCTCGCGTTCACCCTCGTGGTGATGCTCATAATGCTCTCCATGTCCCCGTACATAGGCCACGGCCCGCTCGCGCTCCTTGCAGCGATGATCGTGGTGTTCGGCGCGGTCCTTGTCGTGGTCCTGAACTTCGCGGACTTCATACTGGTGTCCCTTGTATGCAATATGCTCGGTATAACATTCCAGCCCGCGCAGGGCTACAAGATAATAAAGGAGCAGAACGCGATAGTAAAGAACGTGAACGGGCTGTTCTATGCCACTGGCTACCTCTCCGCAAACCTATTCGGGTACGTCTTCAAGCTCGAGGGCGAGAGCGAGGACGAGGACCTGAAGATGATAACAGCCCCTGAGAAATGGGAGCGCGCCGTGGAGAACATAGGGTTCCCGTTCAAGTACCATGTATTGTCGGCAGGATTGGACGTCCAGAAGGTGCGCGACGAGCTCGAGGGCCGCCGCGGCTACCAGGAGTTCCAGATGGGAAGGGCGCTCCAGGCGCAGTCCTCAAACAACGACGTCACGATAACCAACATACAGCGCGTGATAAACGTGATACAGCGCAAGATAGACAGGATCTCCCAGGGGGAGAAGCCTATAGCGACTGTCATGTACGTCGAGACAACAGCGATAGGCGTGAGCGAGAAGGCGGCGCTAGACATGCTATCGCACCAGATAAGCGGATTGCAGGTCGCGCTCAGCTCGATGGACGTCGACCTTGCGAGGGTCTCCGGGCGCGAGATGTACACGCTGTTCAACTTCAACTTCTCGTTGCCCATGAGCTACGAGGAGATGGCGACGAATTTCGACCGCCAGAGCTAAAAATGCTTTACGAGAATTGGTATAGATGACCCTGTTGAAGCTCCAGCACATAATGAGCAACGAGATAGCAAAGAGGGCCTTCATGTCTAGGCCCCCTGAGCCTCCGCCAGAGGTGCTCATGAGCGACCCGATGGAATCGATATACATAGGCAACACCAAGGTTTTCAAGGTGCCGTTCTCGTGGTCGTTCCTGAACATAACCAATCCGCACATAGCGGTAGTGGGGATAACGGGTGCCGGAAAGAGCTACTTCGTCAAGACGCTGCTTGTCAGGGCCAACTACATATGGGGCACCAACGCGATAATAATAGACTTCGCCGGGGAGTACAAGGCATGGGTGAGGCAGAGCGGGGGGATCGTGGTGTCCCTTGGCGCTGGTGACAGCATAAACCTCATGGACCTCGCAGGGATGAAGCCCCTTGACCGCACCAAGCAGATAATGACATCCCTGGAAATACTCACTGACATATCCCAGTTCCCTGAGCAGAGGAGGATAACGGAGGAGGCCCTGGAGCAGGCCTACGTGAACATGGGGTTCACCATGTCCGAGAATGCGCCCAAGGGCAAGGATACGCCCACTTTGAAGGAGGTGATAGCCCTGCTGCAGGAGAAGCTCCAGGAGGGCACATACGAGTTCCCCGCAGAGCTTGAGAACGCGGTGTACAGGCTGCGCCAGTTCGCCAGGGAGGGCGAGGACTTCTTCGCCAGGAAGAGCACAATAGATCTGGGGAAGCTATCCCACTCCGGGCTCGTGGCTATAGACCTCGCATCCATGTCAGACGAGAAGTTCAGGGCCATGGCCGCGCTCTTCGTGCTGCAGACTCTCAAGGAGATAATGAGGAGCGAGAGCTGGAGCGACACCAAGGGGGTGAAGGCGCTCGTGGTCCTTGACGAGGCATGGAAGGTCGCAAGCGACCCGAAGAGCGATGCGGTGATGATAGTCAGGGAGGGCAGGAAGTACCAGTTCGGGCTCATAGTCGCATCCCAGAACCCCACTGACATAAACGAGGCGATATTCTCTAACGTTGGCACTACATTCATACTCAGGATAAAGTTCGAGAAGTTCATGGACTTCATACAGGGCTCGCTGAACTTCTCGGATTTCATAAAGTCCGAGATATCGAGATTCGGGGTGGGCCAGGCTGCCGTCGACATGGCATTCCAGACCGCGATAAGGTTCCCAGAGGTATTCGTGCTGGACAAGATATTCGGGGAGGAGCCGCTGCACGTGTACGTGATAGACATGTCCGACGTCATAACCGAGGCCGAGGCGGTCTCCGGTTCGCTGCAGAGGGACTACCAGTTCGAGAGCGACGAGCTGAGGGGAAAGCTTGTGGAATACAACATAGGCACAGCGGCGGTCAATGCGATATTCGAGAGCATGGACGCGAACAACAGGTCGATAAAGCTGCTGGAATTCGTGAGATTGCTGAAGGATAGCGGCATCAGCGTCTCGAACACGGTCGCATTCCTGAAGAGCCTGGGGATAGACGACAGGCTTATAACGAAGACTATAGCAAGCGCGGGTGGCGGGATTGGCTAGGCAGGACACTTTCGTGATAAGCAGGATAGAGCTCAGGCACGTGCTGAGCTCCCTAGGGGTGCCTGAGAGGGACATAGGGACGCTGCTCAGCACCATGGAGAAGACCCACAGGCACACGAACGTCATAATCTTCACCAACCTTCTGGAGCGCATGGGCATAGACCGCGACAGGATAGACAACGTCTTCAGGCGCCTGGGAATAGACGACGTCACGATAAGCAACATATTCAGGATGGTGGACGAGAGCAGGATAAGCGCGGAGACGGGCAGGCTTTTCGACGTCTCACTTGATTTCAAGAGCTGATGCGATGGCAGGAAACATATGCATAATGTGCGAGAAGGACAAGGCAGGGCTAAAGATAAAGGACGATTCTACGCTCCGCACGCTGAAATGGATAAAGTACGATCTTCTCAAGAGGCCCAGGAGGCATTCCAGCCCTGTCGTATGCAGGGAATGCTATTCCGCGTATTCGAAGAAGAGGAAATCCTTCGAGCGCAAGCAGGTAATATACACCATAATAGGGGTTATATTCGCGATCGCTCTGGTCGTCGCGACTGGGGGCAGGAAGCCCGGGGCATACGCATTCGGGGTGCTTGTCGTTCTCTTCATGCTGGGCCTTGCGCACCTTAACTACATGCCGGAGCTGGAGCTCCCGGCAGCGCCGCACGGCCATGGGCCGCTACGCCGCAGGGTCATGGGCGGCAGCGCCGCAAAGCGCCGTTGATAAAGCTATAAAAACATGCACATCTCATATTCACTCAGGGGGCCGGGAGGCGGAGTGTTTTAGTTGGTTGAGGAAGTCGTTGCCATTGAGCCGAAAACTGACACGATAGAGGTAAAGGCAAAGGCATCGGGCAACATCGATGAGATGCAGAAAAGGCTCTCCAAACTGCAGCTTTTTTCCATAAGCAGGTACTCCTCCGGAATCAAACTCCTCAGGGTCGAGAGCAGGGACATGCAGAAGAGGCCATTCCTTTTCATGATAATAGACCTCGGGCAGGACAGGCTTAGGGTTGACTACACAATAGCGCTGGACTCCAGCCCGAAGCTCAGGAGGCTGTCGGTGCTGAAGACGGCGATAGGCGTGCTATCCCTTGTTTCGGACATATACGGCGTTGACTCGACTGAGATATTCCAGCACCTGGATTCCGCGATAGACGAGGTGCTCGGCTCGATAACACAGAGCTACAGCACCCTTTTCAACAACTACGATTCTATATTCAACGAGTACAAGGAGATGAAGCGGCTTAACATAGAGCTAGAATCCTCAAACAAGAACCTTACGGTTACCGCGATGCAGCTCAGCGACGAGAACAAGGAGCTCAAGTCGCACCTCAAGGACCTGGAGAAATATTCGGAAAGCTCCCTGATGGTGATGCTGCAGGACTGGATAGAGTCACACGACGGCACGATAGACGTCAACGAGTTCTCCAAGAACTACAAGATGAGTCCGACGAGGACGGAGCAGGTGCTCAACCGAATGGTCAGCCTCGGGTACATAGAGCTCAGGGGATGAGATGATATACCAGGTCAGGATAAACAAGCGCCTGAGCAACGTAAAGGTGTACACGATAAAGCAGAAGCTGGGCAACAAGGAATCGTTCCTCACAAAGCTGTTCCTCAAGGTCATAAACAGGAACAAGGAGGCTCGGGAGGGCCCTGCGGCCCCCGGAGGGTTTTAGGGCATGGCCTCAGCTCGAGCGTCCGGGAGCGCGCCCTCAGGGACGCATCTATTCCATGGAAGGAAGATACTGGCAGTCGTGCTGGTCGTACTCATAGTGATCGCTGCGATATTCGGGTACCTCTATGTAGAGGTGAACAGCATACTCAATGCAGCGGCGGCCCGCAGCCATTCATTCGTGCCAAAGCCCGCTGCCAGCGCCTACATAGTGTCGCAGGACGCGCTGTTCTACAACCGCACCAGCCAGTACTTCCCGTACGTTCTGGTCGGGTACGGCTCCAGGAACGCCACTGAGCTCTACATCAACGCGAGCATGTACAGGTACCAGCCCCCCGAAAGGATATTCGTGCTGAACATAAGCAACGAGTGCTACGAGTGCGGCAACACCATCGCTATAGAGAGCTCGATGTACCTATGGCTGGAGAACTACCACATAATAAGCAGCCCGTCGGAAGTGGATACGGTCTCGCTGTCGCAGCTCGGCTCACTGCCTAACGACTCGCTGCTCGTTGTACTCAATGGCCTGCTCCCAAGCGAATTCTACAGCAATTACATTGGGAATACGACTGTAATGGACAGGCTGCTGAACAGGCATACCAGCATACTATACGTGGGCCAGAACTTCTCCAGGGAGCTGCTGCCAGGGGGTTTCGTCACCCCAGTATCGACGAACGCCAGCTACCTTGACACGGTCCCATTCTCTGGCAGCAAGAAGCACAAGGGGGCCTATTACTTCAATTCCACGACATTCGCCTTCCTCGCGCCAAACGAAACGAACACCACGTACGCAGGCTACCTGACGTACATCAACGCCCTAAACGGCTCCATAGCAGCATTCCCGAACGTCCCGGCATCCTGGAGGTCATCATCTGAAACCGGCCGCGACGTTGCAAGGGCCATACAGCAGCTCTTCTGGCTCCCAAGATATGCCAACGGCGAGAGGACCGTCAAAATAGCCCTGAACTCCTCCGGCTCAGTTGGTATAGCGATGAACTCGATATACTCTGCATACAACGCAACGCTGCCGATGGGAATGGATGCGAACGGATCGATAAGGGTCATGGTGTCCGCGAATGCGCTCTACTACCAAACACCGTCCAACAGCACATACGCCTACGCATACGCTAAGCCCTCGCTGCACCTCAACGGGACCATGGGGCTTCCGGACATAGTGACGACCAACCAGACCATACCGATGAACTTCACGGTTTTCCTGAATCCTAACAAGCCGGTCAACCTGGTGCCGCACCTCTCCGTATACACGCTCAACATGACGCGCGTATTCACGACATCATTCGGTTCCGGCATACCTAACGTATCAGGTAACTTCACCTTCCTATCGAACCAGAAGCTGAACATACCACCGGGCGCATACTACATAGTGAAGCTCTACGGATTCAACAACGAGGAATACTCCGCAGGGCTGATCGGCATAGCCCCGTTGGAGATAAAGCTGCTTGCCTCGAACAACACCATCGGCAGGTTCAGGTTCTTTGTAACCTCGCAGGGCGCTCCGCTCAGCGGGGTCCCGTACTCGATGCAGCTGAACGGGGCGTACCTATCAAATGGTACGATAAATAGCGGCATAATAAACTACTCCCTCCCGGCAGGAACCCCCACAGTGCGCGGCAACCTGAACTTCACCCTTACGGTCGAAGGGGGAGAGTTCTACTACAGCAGCTCATACAACCCGCTGCCGTTCACGATAAACCAGCAGTACATATACATAGCGGTAGTCGTCATAGCGATGCTTGCGATGATAGTGCTGGTAAGGGCGCCGAACAGGGACGATTTCTACATAGACGTGCCTAGCCTGCCCGAGGAGAAGAAGACGAAGATAAAGCTCAAGGCATCGGAGGTCGTCTCGGCATTCGACAAGCTCAACAGCACCTACAGGTGGAAGTACATGCCGCTCTCCAAGGCCGAGATAAGGTCAGCGATAGCGAACAACATAAGGTACAACAACGTCCCGGTAAGCCTGACGTACAGCAACATAGAGCGTATGCTCGACCAGCTGATTGTCAGGAAGTACCTAATAAGCGCCGACGAGCTCTACGCCCCGGCGATATGGGGGACGGCTAGCGGGCACGACATAGAGTACCTCGCGACCTTCAAGAAGCTCAGGATATTCCTGGTGACGCACGCGTACGTTTTCACTGAGATGGACGGCAGCGACAGCTGCGACATAGTCGCCACAGGCCGCAGGGAAAGGGAATACATAGTGATATACTCTAGGACAAGCAAGTTCCTGGACGTGCCGGTATACGAAGGCTCCAGGACATACATAGCATTCCTGAATTCGTACATGCTTGAGGAGTTCAGGACCAACCTGTACAACTCATCATCGCCCGAGGCCGAGGAGCTGAAGCTGTACATGGCAGCGGATTACGTTAGGCTGCTCGATGCGGACAGCCCGACCCTGCTCACCTGATAGTCAGCCCGACAGCCGCTTTGCTACTTTGCTAAACTGGCGGCTTTCTCCCCTGCATCATCCGCGCTTTCCTGCTCCTCCTTCCCCTTGGCCTTTGGGAAGTGCTTTGCGACAAGCGCCTCTATCTCAACCTCCATTGCCTTCCTGTCCTTCCCGGTTATGTCGCTGAGGTCCTGCGCAAGCTGCTTCGTGTACCTCATTACCGTGTTGTACCTTCCGCTCTCCTCGCGCATGCGGACCTTGCCGCTGATGTACCTCTGGACGCCCCTTGCCGCTTCCATGACAGCAAGCTTTATCTCCTCTATTATCTCGTCCTCCTGCGCTATGGATTCCTTCCCCACCCCCGAATAGGGTATGTGCGCCGAGGACACGTTGACTAGTATGCTCACCGGTTGGTTGTCCAGGTCTATGTTGTACCTTTTCCACTGCACGCCCTTTGCGGCAACGGTTATCGCGCATGAGCCGCTGTCGAAAAGCAGGGGTACCCTGTTTGCGAACCTTATTATCGTGCCTGCGCTGCCCTCGTCTGTCTTCTTCCCGGATGAGCCGCCGAATGCGACCGCGGCCTCGACGACGAAAGGTATCCCTCCCTTGAATACCGACGGCTTCCTCTCAACTACATGCATGAACTCCGGATCGAGTATGTTCCTCAAGGCTACCCTTATCTGCTCCTCGCCAATCGGCTTTATCTGCGTCGCATCGGGTGATATCCACTTTATGCCCTTGAATGCCGCTATCAGCGCCTCCGCATCAGGCCATGTGAGCTGCCTTGGGTCCTTCTCGAAGTCGAGGTCCTTTGCGAGCTCCTTCAGCTCATTGACCTTGCCCTGCGTGACCCTGGAGAAGCTGTCGATCAGGAATGCGGATATCTTCCTGCTGTCGCTCAGGTGCGCGGCCTCAAGTAGGTCGTTTACCGCGAGTCCTAGCGGGTGGGGCTTCATGGGCTTCGGCCTCTCCGGCATCGTCTCGACAGCCCTTATGAATACGCTCTCCTTGCCATCGGGATCCGTATACTTTATCTCGGCGTGAGGGTTGGCGAGCGCGGTCCTCTTCAGGTACTCGTATATGCTGTGCTCCCCTCCCTCGTACTTGACGTCGGCGAATTCCCCCTCGACGTGCAATCCCCTGAATTCTTCCGATATGTCAGTCATGTTGCTTACTACCGGCTTGTTGTGTATCGTGTCTATCGATATGTTGCAGGAGTAGGCCTTCCCGGATCCTGTGCAGGACTTGACGAATATCTGCTTTCCGGTGGTTACCTGCGAGAACAGGGTGCATCCAGCCGCTCCTATCCCCTGCTGTCCGCGCTGCTGCACGTACCTGTGGAACTTGGTCCCCGCGAGTATGGTGGCCAGCGCCTTCCCTACGTAGTTGCGGGGTATGCCCGGGCCGTTGTCCGATACCGCTACTTTGTACCTGTCGTCGGATATCTTGCTCACGGTCACGCTCACGCTAGGGAGTATGTTCGCCTCCTCAAGCGCATCGAGCGAGTTCGTAACCCATTCGTGGACTACTGTAACCAATGACCTTATCTTGCCCGAGTACCCGAGCATCTGCCTGTTCTTCTTGAAGAATTCAGCTATGGAGTGCTCCTTGAACTCCCTGAATATCTCCTCTGCCTTCCTAGTTTCAGCCATAACATTACACCAAATCAGAGGCGTTTCCTTGCCTCCCTGTTCTTCCTGTGCGCCGCCTCCATCCTCGAGTAAGCGAGCCTGTGGGTCCCCCCCTCAACAAGCGTGCTCACCGCGGTCTCGGCCTCATTAATTCCTTCAATGGTTCCTATAAAGCTTACTGTGTCCCCGTATACGCTCATCTTCGCGGAGCTTACCTCCTCTATGTAGCGCTTGCTCCTCCCGTTCTCCCCTATTATCCTCGCCTTCAGCTGCTTCGTCCTCTTCTGGTTCCTGGCGCTCTGCTCTATGTCTATCGAGCTGAAGTAGTAGTCGTCGTTCGCGAGCAGGCATGCGGCGTCTATCTCGAAGCCCCTGCCTATCGCGTATACTATGTTGCGCGCTGTGTACTCCGCGAATGCATCGCCCTCTACCTCAACGCAGTCGTCAAGAAGCTTTATCTTGCACCCGCAGAGCCTCTCTATCCTCGGCACCTGCGTCCTGCTGCCCCTGAGCTTCCTTATGCGTTCCTGCGGTATGTATACCTGCTGCATGCTAATCATTCACGGCCAGTAGTCTTTTCCTGAAAAACATTATTATACTTCCGTCTCCGCCGCGCCTCGATTCCCTTCCGCTAATGTGCAATCCTGCAAAGGTATTTAAGCCGCAATTGCCATCGATTCCTGCAATGCATGCATCACTGCATGCCCATGCGCATAGCGCGCAAATGCGCAATGCGTGCAAATGCGCAATGCGCCTTTACGCATCTGCGTTTCCTTCCGCAAATAGCATACATTTAAATACTTATTCTTCTACAATAAACTCGTGATTCATTCATGATTGTTCCGTGAATGTTTCGTGAATGCAGCATGTAAGTTTCATGGTTGGATTTTGATGCGCAGCAAAAAGGAGATGGAAAGGGAGATACAGAACCTCACCAGCAAGATAAACGAGCTGGCCTCCCAGAGCTCCGGAATGAACCAGTTGCTGAAGGACAAGGCCAAGTCTGAGGAGACCGGCTCAGGGCTGATAGCGCTGATAAAGTACCTGGTAGACCAGAACCACAGCACTACGATGATACTGAAGGAGATGCAGGAGAGGCTCAGAGGCCTCGATGCAGAGCTTAATACTGACTACTACGAGCAAGACGACCCCTCCCTACAGGAGAACAGGCTCGGAAAGGTCATGCAGCCGATATCTGGATTGGACGCAAAGATAATGCAGATAATCCAGATACGCGGTATGGCATGTGCCGCTGACATAAAGAAAGAGATGGGCTACAAGGGCAACAACGCCGCATCTGCGAGACTCAACAAGCTGTACGCACAGGGTCTTCTGGAGAGATACCAGCTTGGCCACAGGGTCTTTTACAAGTTTAACGCTGGCAAGACGACCAACACGCTAATTGTTTCACCCCCACAGTAAAGTACGGGCCTGCGCTCTGCGCAGGCTCTACTATTTAACCCCCAGCCCCGGCCATGCATGATGCGCCGGGGCATCGATTTAATAAATGCTTTAGGTTAAATGATTCTCATGGCAAACCAAGTCGGAGGAAATGACATCTTCGGGAAGCTACCCTACTCATTCGAGGTAAAGGATCATGCGCATGAGATATCCAAGGATTATAAGTCCTACGAAGGCAAGGAGGTGCAGCTCGCCGGCAGGGTCACCGCATTGAGGAAGGCGGGCAAGCTCGCCTTTGCCGACATCATAGACGGCACGGGCAGGATACAGGTGTTCTTCGACTATTCCGAGCTTGGTGAGGATGTTTTTGCAGAGGCGAAGAGGCTCAATGCGGGGGACATCATAGGCGTAAAGGGGACGGTATTCAAGACCAAGGCCGGGGAGACGACGGTAAAGGCGTCTGTTATGACCCTTCTCTCAAAAGCATTGCGGGTCCTCCCGGACAAGTGGCACGGCCTCCAGGACGTGGAGTCAAGGTACAGGAAGCGGCACCTTGATTTGATAATGAACGAGGAGGTGCGCGACACCTTCGTGAAAAGGAGCAGGATAATATCCCTTATAAGGGGCTATCTGGACTCCAGGGGCTTCATGGAGTTCGAGACTCCTGTTATACAGCCCCTATATGGCGGTGCGGATGCCGAGCCATTCAAGACAAAGGTCAACACCCTGAAAGAGGAGCATTACCTCAGGATAGCGGACGAGCTCTACCTGAAGAGATTGATAATAGGCGGCTTCGAGAAGGTATACGAGATATGCAAGGACTTCAGGAACGAGGACATAGACACTACGCACAGCCCGGAGTTCACGATGATAGAGTGGTACCAGGCATATGCGGACTACAATGAGATGATGAGGCTTGCCGAGGGCTTGCTGGGCCACGTGGCAAAGGGGGTATTGGACAGCAAGGATGTCGAGTACAAAGGGAGGAAGCTGAATTTCAAGGCCCCGTTCAAGAGGCTCGGTTTTGTCGATTCCATAAAGGAGAAGACCGGCGTTGACGTAACTTCCCTGAGGGACGAGGAGCTATTCAGGCTCGCGGAGAGCAAGGGCATAAGGTTCGAGAAGGGGAAGAGGAACAGGGCCCACGCCTTCAACAAGCTGCTGGAGGCGCTCGTGCAGCCGGAGCTGATCCAGCCAACGTTCATAATCGATTTCCCTAAGGAAACTTCCCCTCTCACAAGGCCGAAGAGGGGCAACCCATCCCTTGTAGAGAGGTTCGAGCTGTACGTAAACGGCATGGAGCTGGCCAATGCATATTCGGAACTCAACGACCCTGCGATACAGAGGAGCAATTTCGAGGAGGAAATGAGGAAGGCAGCGGCAGGGGACAAGGAGGCGGAGCCGCTGGACATGGACTTCGTGGAGGCTATGGAGCAGGGCATGCCCCCTACCGGTGGCCTTGGCCTGGGGATAGACCGCCTCGTGATGCTGCTTACGAACAGGGACTCGATAAAGGAGGTAATACTGTTCCCCATGGAGAGGAGGAAGGATTAAGTTATTGTCCTTTTTACATACGTTGTGAGATTCATGGCAATACAAATAACCGAGCGGAAGTACAGTCTCGTAGAGAAGATAGACGAGACCCCTGAAGTGCTGATACTGAAGTTCATGCCTGAGGACAACCTTCCCGTTGAATTCGATCCTGGGATGTTCATGATGATAACCGGGGTCGATGCGCAGGGCAAGAGGTACACCGCAAGGGCATTCTCCATAGCATCGGATCCATCGACCCCTGGGATGGAGTTCATGGTGATAAAGGAGCCCAAGCACGGGGAGCACATAGGGAGGTCCCATTTCATGGACGCGAATATCGGCGACACATTCATGCTCAAGGGCCCGAACGGCCAGTTCAGGTTCGACCCCAGGGTGAACAAAAAGGTCCTTTTCATAGCAGGCGGGACGGGCCTTGCGCCGTTCATATCCATGCTCAGGCACATAAGGGTGACCTCATCGCAGAGCGACGTGATACTCATGTACAGCGTCAAGTTCCCAACGGAGATAATAGGCAAGGCGGAGCTCGAGGGATACAAGTCAAGCCTTGGCGTTGACCTCATAGTCACAGTGACAAGGCCGCAGGATGGCGATGGATGGTCAGGCCAGACCGGCCACGTAGACAGCGCCATGGTGAGCAAGTACGTAAAGGACCTTGGCGAGAGAACGGTCTACATATGCGGCCCGCTCGCATTCGTAAAGGCGGCAAAGGACGCGCTCGCAGCGCTCAACGTGCCGCAGCAGATGATAAAGGCAGACGTGTGGGGCTGAGACCCCGCAGCAGACAAGCGCCTGCGGTTACCTCGGCGCATTGTCCGATGCAAGGGAAACGAAGCGGTACTTTCCGCCCTGGCGCTCCCTTGCATATTTGCGTATCATCGCCTGCAAGGCATTGTACTTTACCGCGGCAAGGGCCTCCTTCACGGTGAACCATGCATGCTCCAGCACCTCCTTGTTCGGGATTATCTCTGCACTGTTGGAGCTGCATAGGACGTATGCGGAAATGTAGTGCCTCCTTTCCTTGGGGCCTTCCGGGAATATCGCCTCTCCGATTCCGATTATCCCAAGGGCTTTGACATCAAGGCCCAGCTCCTCCTTCGCCTCCCTGCGCGCGGCCTCAAGTATCGATTCGCCGAACTCCACGTGCCCTCCAGCAACTATCCAGTTCCTCCATGCGGGATGCCTTATAAGAAGAAGCCTTCCTCTTTTGTCGAATATGACAGTGCCGGCGACTATTTCCGGGTGCGACATGCCTTTCATATCTTGTCAAGCCTCTCGTAGAGCTTCCCGACGTCCAGCTTTGTTATTATCAGGGGTATCTTCTCCACCTGGGCTATCTTTATAGCGAGCTTGTCCACGGTGCTCACCCCGTGTATCACCACGAGCTTCGGCTTTATCGGCGCAACCCTCACGACTACGAGCGGGGACCTGCCTGTCGATACGTGCTCGAATATGAATGCGCGCTCCGTAGTGGAGCCGAAGAGCTTCGGGTACTCCGATGGGGACATCTCGAGTATCACCCTAAGGCTGTCAAGGCGGGTGTACCCGAACAGGTTTATCGAGTCCATGTACGACGGGTTGGCGGCCACCTTGCCCTCTATTATCCTGCTGAAGTCCGATGCGTTTATCGGCGCAGCGAAGTCGTGTATCCTGTAGAACTTGTCGTCCTCCCCTGCGCCCTTCGACACGAACCTCGCTAGGCTTGCGCTTACGCTGCCGCCGTTCGCCTCGTCTATCGCGAATAGCGCCTCTACGAATCTCTTTATCACTACGACGCCTGGGCTGAGCCTGCGATTGCTCTCGTAGTCGCTTATGGTCGATGTGGATACCTTTATCTCCTTGGCCAGCTCGGCCTGCGTGACCCCGAAGAACTCCCTCCACTTCTTCATGGCGCTGCCAGGGCTCTCCGAAAGTGTTATCTCCCCAGCAATCTTCTCCCTCATCTCGTTCATTCGCAATCACCTGCGCTTGGCCTTCCTGCCGCGCTTCCTCTTCCCAGAGGCCACCTTGTACAGGTTGTCTATGTACTCCTTGCTGTTCCTGTCAGCCTTGTCCGGAGTTTCGTTTCCTGGGAAGGGCTCCACAGCCTTTGGCTTCTTCACCAGCCCGTATATCAGCACTATTATCCCTGCTATGATCAGGATTATGAACCCGAAGCTGAGGGCAGAGGTTACCACTATCGCCGAGCCCTTGACCTCCACGTGGGAAACAGACACGTTCAGTCGCGATGCCGATGAGGGGCTCCCGTTCGTGTTGTCGACTACCACGTAGACCGTAGATATGGAATTGGATGCGGTGCCATTAACTATCAGCGGTATTATCGCAAGGGTCTTGTTCTGCACTATGTAGCTGCTGTTGACCCCTATCTCATGCGCATACGCTATCCCTGATACGTTCCCTGAAACGTGCGAGCTCCATTCGGAGAATGCGCTCCCGTTCAGCACGTATATGTTCGCGGGCTTGTTGATGAATGCATATATCGCTATGGCGCTGGCATTGTTGGAATAGGTTACCGCGGTGTACGAATAGGATTCTGGCGCCACGGTCAGGTTTGTTATGCGCAGGGGTCCGCTGCTGCTCTTGGCAACCTCTCCGGAAATCGCGAAGAGCACGAGCGCCACCACAATGAGCGCAATGCCTATGAATACCGTTCGTTTCAGCATGTATACCAATTGGGAAAGAAGCTTAAAAGGGATTCCCTAAGCTCATTGCTGGTCAATCGTGAATTCTATCGCGTTGAAATCCCTTGCGGATATTCCGTATATGCGGCTGTCGAGGAGCTCCCCGTCCACGGCCGTGCTCGCCCTCAGGTCGCCCTCGATTCTGAACCCGAGCGCCTCAAGGAGATGCGACGAGCGGCCGTTGCGCAGCAGCACCCTGGCATATATCCTGTCCAGCCCGAGCTCAGAGAACCCGAACGATGAGATCAGCGACACCGCTGCCCTCCCGTATCCCCTGCCCCTCATGGAGCTGCGTATCCAGTACCCTACCTGCGCCTTCCTGTTGGGCCTGTCTATCTCGTACAGCGCGCACATGCCCGCGAAGCTACCATCCCTTGTCCTTACGCACATGTGGTACGCGCTTCCGCTGAGAATCCCTTTCCTGGAGCCATCAAGCAGCTCGGCGGCGTTCATGTAGGTGTATGGGTATGGGATGAGCGGCGCCCCCTCATGTATGCTCCTGTCGTTCGCCGCTTCGGCAACGTCCGGCAGGTCGGACTCCTCCAAAACCCTAAGCACAATTTCCATTCCCTCCGACGATATCCGCATAAGAGCCCCCGGCACTACAACATATAATAATTGCGTTGGTGATATACTAAAAGATTTCTGCGGCATTGCAGGTGTTATGTTTGGACAACAATTCCAACCAGATAGTGAGCACGGGAATATCCGGGCTCGATGCGCTGATAGGCGGCGGATTTCCGCGCAGGAATCAGGCGCTCATAGCCGGGGGCCCAGGGACGGGCAAGACCCTGATGGCGTTCGAGATCCTGTGCAGGTGCGCAAAGGCCGGGATGCATTGCGCGTATGTATCGCTTGAGGAGAACACCGATGACATAATAAGGAACGCCAGGATAGCTTTCCCAGGATTCGGAATCGAAGACATAATCAAGAACCGCATGCTCGTTGTCGGAGGGGATTCCGCGGCGATGAAGATGATAACCAATGTCCAGGAGGAGAGCAGCTACTCGATGGGCAACCTTATATCCGAGGTGGAGGCGATAATAAAGGCGAACAACGCCGACGTGGTTGCATTCGACTCGGTATCATTCCTGAAGCTCATGCTCGGCACCAAATCCCTGCTCTACAACAGGACCATGTCCTCGATAATGGCTACTTTCAGGAGGATGAATACGATGTCGGTCTCGATACTCGAGATACCGTACTACAGTCCAGAGAAGGTCAAGTTCGCGCAGGAGCTTGTCCTCTTCGACACGGTGCTGATGCTGTTCAAGGACAAGGGTGCGAGGAAACTGCAGGTAGCCAAGCACCGCGGTGCGGCGCACTCCGATGCGCTGTCGACGTACTCGATATCTCCCGAAGGAGTGAAGTTCGGATAGATCCCCATGGCGCAGAAAAACCCCGCATCGTGGAAGGATTCCGTAATGCAGGTGCTCGGGGACGAGAGGGAGAAGCGCCTGCTCCTTGCATCCATAACAATAATACTGATGGTTGTCGCCGCCGCCTCGCTCCTCATAGGCAAGGTCCAGGGTGGCACAAACCTAGCATCGTGCAAGCGTATAATACTTGCAGCCCAGAGGTACTCGTGCATAGGGGCCCTTGCAAACAGCACTGGCAATTATTCTCTGTGCGGCATGCTTCCAACGCAGGGCGCATCCTATGGGTGCCTGAACACCATAGCGATGGCAAAGGGGAACGCCAGCATATGCAAGGGCATAGGCGACGGGAGCCTGCTCGCCTCGTGCATAACGAACGTGAGCCTTTCCACCGGAAAAGACAGCTGCGGGGACCTCGGCCAGCCAAATGCCTCGGAATGCATGTTCGAGCTCGCAAGGAATGACAGGTTCTCAAATATCACATCATGCACTGCCATAACGAATTCATCGCTTAGGTCGATGTGCGGCAGCATATACTACTACGGCAAGGCATTATCTGGGCGCAACCAGTCATACTGCGCCATGGTGCCTAACGACACCAACAGCGCAGACATATCCTCGATAATAACCCGGGACTACACCCAGGCGAATGCCAACTACTCCAGCCTCATACCGTACCTTTCGATAAACGCCTCCGCAAGGGACTTCTGCTACCTCTCAATTGCGGAGTCCACGCGCAACGAGTCCCTATGCTCCGAGGCCTCCAACAGCCTTTCCGGCCTGTGCTCGGAAACTGTGAACGCAACGCTGCACTACAACGAAACGATAGGCAACATAACCAGGGCGGCATCCAACATCACCGATACGGCGGCGCTGTGCTCCTCAGAGCCATCTTATGCAAAGCCCGTATGCCTGTTCAGCGTATTCACGGAGAAGGCGCTCTCCGAGCAGAATGCCTCCCTGTGCAGCAGCATAGGCAACGAGACAATGGTGCAGAGCTGCATAGTGGACGTCGCGGCGCACTTCGGCAACAGCGGCTACTGCAAGTACATAACCAACACGACTGCATACGAGGCCTGCGTGACCTCTGCCACTGCCATCCTTAACAACACCTGAGGTTTCCGAATGTCCAGGCTCGGCATAGTCACATCTGCAAGGGCCACCGCAGGACACATGACTTCCTACAGCGTACTATGCCAGGGGCGGCAGCTCAACGTGGAAAGCAACGTGGAACTTGGGCTCTACGATATAGTGGATATCGACGCCCCTGAGCTCAGCACCGGAAGGTCCGCCACAAGGCAGGAATACGAGGCAGCTGTCTCGGAGGCGGTCTCGCTCATGGGCATAGGGGGCAATGCTGCCTCGCTTTCCGAATGGCTGTCGGAATACGGCCAAACAGATGCGCTTCTGCAGCGCATCTGGGGCGCAGCGGCATTGGTGGCGCGCGCATTCGTATCCGGTGCGCCTATATCGGTGAGGTTCCACAACGACGGGGACGGGGCCTCTGGCGCGATCGCCATGTACAGGGCCTTCTCCTCCATGAACGAATCATCTGGCGACGGCGCGGGCAGGGGAATAGCATGGAGGATGTGCAAGGGGATAGCCTATACGATGGACATGCTGTACGAGGACAGGGCGCTCTTCGGCCAGTACGAATCAGCGGAGGGGCCCCTTGTTATCATAATAGACTTCGGCTCCTCGCAGGAAAGCTACGGCGCGGTGGAGGCGGCGCACGGGCTATTCCGAATAGCCTGGCTCGACCACCACATGCCTCCATCGGATTTCCCGAGGGGTTCGGTAAGCCAGTACATAAACCCGTGCGATCTCGGATGCGATTCCAATTTCACCGCCGGGCTCCTCGCATGCGTGCTTGCAAGGGCGCTCAACGGGTCGATAGCGGTTACGGACCTAGTCGGCGCATCCCTTGTGAGCGACCACAGCTCTTACGCTGGCAAGATGGGGGAAACGCATCTCAGGGCCGCGGTAGTCCTGGATTACATAACGACTACCTCTGCAATAGAGCCCAGGCCTGACATGATGGACTCCGCCATAAGGAATCCAGAGGAGTCGGAGAGGCTATTCCGGCATGCGTCAGGCAACATGGAGATTGCCATGGCCATAGGCATGAAGGGCATCTCTGGATTCACAAGAAGCGACGGCATACGCATATGCGTATCCGACTTCGGCGACGTGGCAAAGGAAGGGATGGACTACCCGCTTTTGGGCAGGTATGCATCGGGGCTGCATGACAGGCTGGAGCTAAAGAACGGCGGCCGCACCATCACGGTTGTGCATTTCGGGAGCTACATATCCATAAGGATGAGCATTGACATACCAGAGATCGACCTTCCGCGCATAATAGGCGCACTGGTTGCAAGGTCTAATGGCGCAGCGCAGGGCGGGGGACACGCAAGGGCCGCAAGCATACGCGCTGACAAGTACATGATCGGCTCTGTGCTTGAGATGCTGATGGCGGAACTTGGCCATGCCCAGGGCCAGCAATGACATGCCTTCATGTCGACTTCTCGACTATCTGGCCAAGCAGGACGTGCTGGAATCCAGTGTCAAGGCTCGTGTAGTTTATTATGAAGTATCCCTTGTACAGCGCTCCAGGCTGCGATGTGGATATGCTGCCGTTGGAATAGCAGTATGCCGACAGCGTCGCATTGCCGCCTATCGGCAGGTAGACCGGCGTGCCGAATGCCGTCATGTTTGTCGTGTATCCCTGCTCGTTGCATCCCACAGCGGTTATGTTTATACCTGCCGGGGTGCTCTGCTCGAAGTTTATCACCATGCTTCCGTTTGCATACAGGAACCCGCTGAGGCAGCCGAAGTTGGCCGGGAATATGCACTGGTTCTGCACGAACGCCCCTGGAGTGAAAAGCCCCAGCGCGTAAAGCGCGCCCAGGGCTATCGCAATTATCAGTATGGCCCAGGAGTATGTTATGAGGTACTCCATCGCGCTCTGGGCTTTCTTCAAGGTCATTGCAGCCATATTACCGATTACCTAAACCAAATTAAAGATATAAACCTATGCGGTGCTATCTTGAATCCATTATGTACTCCGCGTCCTTCTCCTCTATGGAATACGAATCGGCGATGATCGCCTTCAGCTCGCTTCTCGTGACCCCTTCCTTCATGCATTTCGCCGCTGCTGCAGACATCATCCTCATCTCGCTCGATATTATCTTCCTCATGCTGGAGTGGAACTTCCTCCTGAGCTTCGACGCGACCGCCTTGCCATGGGTCCTTGATCCCTTGGAGAGGCTCAGGTCCTTTATGACCCTAGGGAAGGAGTATCTGGACCTCGTGTCTGGGTACCCCTCCTTTGACAGCGCTATCCCGGAAGACATGAGTACGTTCATGTACCTCCAGTAGGTGTAGTACTGCGCCCTCATCGCCCTTGTTCCGTACATCGATGCATAGGCAAGGGAGGAATAGGCCCTCTTCATCTCCGCGCTGCCTATGTACCTCCTTGGTATGTTCTCGTCTATCCACTTTATCATCATGTCGTTGGCGACATCCGAGTTTATGATCGCGCGCAGCGGCTGCGCCAGCGTGTTGGACATGAATATCCTGTCAAGAACGTTGAACACGTCGATCTTCCTGTCGCGCAGGCCTATCGCCTCAGTTATGGAATCGTCATCGGAGTCCGCTATCACCGAAAGGTCGTTGAGCGCGCTCCTGACGTCGCCGTTCGACCTGTTGGCTATCATGTCAACCGCCTCAGGCCTTGCCTTGATCCCCATTCCGCTGCACACGTTTGCCAGCGCCCTCCTTACGTTGTCCGGGCTCAGCCTCCTGAACTCGACCGGCTCGACCCTGCCGCGCAGGAAGGATATGCTCTGGTCCCACATGTCGTTAGCTATGAACACTATCGGGTTCCTGGATTTCTCTATGAGCGACGATATTGCCGATGACCCCCCCTTGTCGAATCCAGATGCCATCTCGTCTATCTCATCAAGGAGTATCAGGTTCCTCCCGCCGAACAGGGATCTCGATGTCGCTGCGGACATGAGCCTCCTCTCTATGCTCTCCCTGTCCCTGTAGTCGCTCGCGTTCATCTCAACTATGCTCCATCCGAGCCTGGAGGCAAGCAGCCTCGCAGCTGCGCTCTTTCCTGTTCCGGATGGCCCGAACAGCATCAGCGGCGCCCTCCTTGAGCCCCTCTCTATGTCCTCGGAGAAGGAGAGGAGCCTGGCTACCGCCGCCTCGTTGCCCACTATGTCCCCGAGCGAGTCGAGCCTGTAGAGGTCGTAGCCGTAGTCCAAGAATAGCACCTGCAGTAATATCTCACGGCAATTTTATTATTAGCTGCGGCGCCGATGCCGCCTTATCCGGTGCCAGTGTTGCGCCGCGGCGGAAGAAGGGTATTTAAAAGATTGTCTTATTAATATTAACCTGAGAGAAGATTGCTCATGACCGACCAAATGGGCGGGCGCATACGCACCTCAAGGCGCGTTTCGCCCTCAGTGCCCAAACATCTTGCGCTCATACCGGATGGAAACAGGAGATGGTCCAGTTCCCACAGGCTGGCGCTGCTCAGCGGATACAAGAAGGGGGTAGCCAAGTTCATAGACTTCAGCGTATGGGCTAAGGGATTCGGGGTGAAGACGCTTACAGTATGGGCGCTCTCAACCGAAAACATAATGAATAGGAGCTCCTCGGAGATACACGTGCTTTACAGGCTATATGAAAAGGCGGCCAAGGACCCTAAGATATTCGAGACGCTAAAGGCAAACAGGGCCCGCATAAAGGTAATAGGCAACCGCAACATGATACCTAAGCGCGTAAGGGATGCACTGCGATCCCTTGAGCTCAGGACAAAGACCTTCGGTGACTTCACGATAAACCTGCTCATAGGGTATGGCGGGGTCGATGACCTTTCATACGCATTCAAAAGGCTGTGCTCAAGCGCGGCTACGGGCAAGAAGATAGTGATAAACGAGGAGAGCATCAGCAGGAACATGAGAACAGCATCGATACCGAAAGTGGATTTCGTGATACGGACATCCGGGGAGATGAGGATGTCAGGGTTCCTTCCATTGCAGGCGGGGTACTCGGAGCTCTACTTTGCGGACAAGTACTGGCCGGACTTCGGCAAGCGCGACCTCGCGAATGCATTGAAGTCCTTCTCTGAGCGGCAGAGAAGGTTCGGGAAGTAGGTTCGCAGTGTTTGCATGGCTTCCAAGGGAGGCAACGACGGGTTCCTGATGGACCACAACCCGTTCTCTTTCGTAATACCGAAAACGATAGTGCTGCTGGCGCTGCTCATGGCTATGAGCATAATCATAGGCACAGCATCCATAGCGCTGATAAACCACAACCTGATAAACACCCGATTCCAGTACATACTGGTAAACGGCGCGACCACCGGAATACTCTCGATAATGCTGCCCACGCTGCTGACCGTCATGATAATAAAGGCGATCAGGAGGCACGTCGAGGCAAGATACATAACCTTCATCGCGATGATAGGCGCGATATGCTACTCTATGTTCATACTCCTTGGCGGGATAGCGTACATACTCTCGGGCTCCTACACCCTGGCGACAGCGATAATAGTCCTGGGGGACGCGAGCATATTCGGGTGGTGGTTCTTCGCCACGAAGATGGTCTTCGGCCCCAAGCGCAGGACTCTCCTGTTAGCCGTGGTGCAGTCCACGCTCAACATCATACTCTACATACCATCGAGCAGGCTGATAAACTCGATCGCCGAGCCGCTCAACGTACTGCTTCTGAAGCTGTATGCGGGCATATTCATATTCATGATAATCAGCTACGCGATAATCTACATCGTAGACAGGCCCTACAGGAAGAACTTCGGGTTCCATGGCTTCGATGCGGTTGCGCAGATGCTGCAGAACTGGCTCTTCGATGCGAACATATCGACCCCGTTCGGGGTCAAGTTCGGCACCCCTACGGACGTGAGGACCGACACGATAGTCTTCAGGAGGAAGGGCGGCGACATCAAATCGATATTCTTCATACCGGAGATACACTACGGCCCTGCAGGCACCCTTGCCGGAAGCGACTTCCCGCATTTGCTCGAGCACTACGCATCGCAGAAATACAAGGCGCAGGCGATGATAATGCATTCCACGGTTGACATGGACCAGAACCCGATATCCAGCAGCCAGTTCGGCCAGCTGCGGGATGCATTGGACAAGGGCGTGGCGTCATCCTCGCGCAAAGGCAGGGCGCAATACACATTTTCCAGCGGCTCCCACGAATCCGCTAGCATAACGCGGCTGGGCCTTGGGGACGTATCCCTGGTGACAATGACCAGGGCACCAAGAGTCACAGAGGACGTGCCCCTAGACACATCGATCCTGCTCAAGGAGATGCTGGACGTGCGCTTCGGCCCGTCAGTTCTTGTCGATGCCCACAACTCAAGGTACGAGACCGCCCCTAAGGCGGAGCTCGACGGGGTCAAGCTCAACTCAAGGGCAATGAAGGAGTACGTCGCCGCGATAAAGTCCGTGGGCAAGCCGTCGCACAGGGGCTCGGCCCTGCGAATGGGCGTGGCGAGCATGGATGCGGAGCAGCGCCTTGGCAAGACGATAGACATCGCGAAGGGCAATGTCAACGTAGCCGTATTGCAGATGAACGGGATGAAGCATGCCATAATACAGTTCAATGCGAACAACGCGATGCCCAACCTCAGGGCAGCAATGCTGCGAAGCATAAGAAAGAAGTATAAGATAAGTGCGGAGCTGTACACTACGGATACCCACGCCGTCAACTCCCCGGAATACAACGCATCCAACGTCCTCGGGAGATACACCGACCACAGGAAGCTCATATCCCTTGCGGAGGACCTGGTGGCCATCGCCCTGTCGAACATGGAGCAGGTGACCGTGCACCACGGGAGAATAGACATGAAGCGCTTCAAGATATGGGGGCCCAACTCCATGGAGAGCATAATAACCGTTGCAAGGTCCACCTACGGAATAACAAGGATATTAGTCCCGATGATAATCGCGATAGGCTTCATAATCGCCGCGTGGGTAATACTCATCATATGAGCCGCATTTCCTAATGCTGCCATGCCAATGGTAGCAGTTAAATTCCTGCATTCCGATTCATTACCATGATAAAGGCCAATGGAAAGGCCGATACTATTGAATCGGCCATACGCGGCGGCAAGGCCGGTGCTGTGGTGCGCGGCTGGCTATACAGGAAGCGCAGCAGCGGCGGGAAGATATTCGCGGTCATACACGACCACACCGGAACGCTGCAGTGCGTAATAGACAAGAGCAAGGTGTCGGAAGATGAATGGAATAGGATAGACTCCGCCTACCTCGAGTCCAGCATAGTCGTGAAAGGGGCATTGAGGAAGGATGAGCGCGCCCCGAACGGCATGGAGATGGACGTTGTTGAAATATCCGTAATACACAGCGGGGAGCAGTTCCCGATAACGGAATACCAGAGCCCTGAGCTTCTCCTCGACTACAGGCACCTCTGGATCAGGAGCCAGAGGATGAGGTCGATAATGAGGCTCAGGTCATACGTCTTCAGGTACCTAAGGGAATTCCTGGACAAGCGCGGCTTCTATGAGGTGACCCCTCCGCTGCTTACGATAAGCGCTGGTGAGACGGGCGCAAACCTATTCGAGGTGGAATACTTCGGGAAGAAGGCGTATCTCACCGAATCTTCGCAGCTCTACTCAGAGGCGATGGTCTATTCCCTAGAGAAGGTCTACACACTCGCCCCGTCGTACAGGGCGGAGAAGTCAAGGACTGTAAAGCACCTTGCGGAGTACTGGCACCTAGAGCCCGAGATGGCATACTACGACAATGCGAAGAGCATGAAATTGCAGGCGCAGCTGGTGAGCCACGTTGCAATGAACCTTGCGAAGAGGAACCGCGACCTACTCAAGTCCGTGGGAGCGGATCCAGAATCGCTTCTTAAGATAAAGCCCCCATTCAAGAGGATAACATACGAGAAGGCGATAAGTATCCTTAACGACAAGGGCTCCGACAAGAAATGGGGCGACGACTTTGGCGTGGAGGAGGAGCGCCTCCTAACCATGGACGAGGAGAAGCCGATATTCGTATACAACTGGCCTAAGGAGATAAAGGCGTTCTACATGCCTGTCAACAGGGACGGTAGAACCGTCGCATGCGCGGACATGCTTGCCCCGAAGGGCCACGGGGAGATAATAGGCGGCAGCGAGAGGATATGGAAGGAGGAGGAACTGCTCTCGAGAATGAAGGAGCTGAACTTCAACATAGAGAACTACAAGTGGTATCTCGACCTCAGGAAATACGGATCGGTACCCCACTCCGGGTTCGGCCTTGGCACGGAGCGCCTCATAAAGTGGATGCTCAACCTAGAGCACATACGCGACGCGATACCCTTCCCAAGGATGATAAACCGCCTTTCCCCCTGATTGGAACCCTTCCACAAGGAATTTATTACCATTATGAGATTACTCCACGGTAGGTTTGATGCAGAACGTATTCAACTTCTACACGCTGTCGCTTGTCATAATGACGGTATTCGCCATCGCGATGTACCTGATGCATACGTTCAGGAGGAAGCAGCTCATGGGGCTTCTTCCGCTCATGGCGGCCATAATCACCGCATTCCTGCTATACAACGTATTGGGCACCCAGGGCAGCGCAGGCTACTACAACCTTCTCCTCATCGACATGTGCATAGCTGCAATATCATCGATACTTGCGGTGCTGTACGTATCAAAGAGCTACGTCTTCGTGCCGCTGATGCTGCTCCTCATAGCAGGGTTCATACTCTACGTTGCTGATTACCCTGGCAACTTCGCCTTCGCGGGCATGTTCGCCGTTGGCACTATATACGGGATCCTGTACAGGGAATTCGTGATAGGCTCAAGGAGGGAGAAGCGCAGGCGCAGCATAACGGAGAAACGCACGGAACTGAACAGGGACTACATACAGATACTCCTAGGCATAGTGCTCGTGGCGGTGCTGCTCGCATTCTCTACTATAGACGCAAGGAGCATAATATTCGCGCTGATAATAATAGGTTACACGGCGATAAACCTCGTCGCGAACCTAAGGCTTTCCCCGTCGCACAGGAAGACGCTTGACCTTGAAAGGAGGGATGTGGAATACGGGAGGGGAGCCGCATACCTCGCGGCTAGCACCGCGCTGGTTGTAGGGTTCACCTCCAGCTATAGCATGCTCTTCTTCGGGCTCGTGGCACTGTTCTTTGCGGATTCCCTTGCTACGATATTCGGGCTCTCTGCACGTGGGGCTGCGCCCTTGCCGTACAACAGGAACAAGACATTCACGGGCACGCTCACATTCCTTATAGTGGCGGCAATAGCGGGGTACCTGCTACTTGGGCTGTACGGGCTGCTCTATGCGCTAATACTTGCATTCGTAGAGGGATTGAGCCTGTCATTGGACGACAACGTCAGGACAGGGATACTGGTAGTGCTGCTTGGCTCGCTGGTCAAGGTCTGACCATTAATCGGACCTGGCTGCCCCAAGCGCTGCCTTCATGTCGCAGTCGTGGCCGCATTCCTCGTCATCGGGAAGCTCCATCACGAACGGGCCTTTCCCAAAGGCATCGCTGCTAAGCACCGCCCGTATCCCCTTTATCCCTATCATCCCCTTACCGATGTGCCAGTGCCTGTCCTTGGTGCTGCCCAATTCGTATCTGGAATCGTTGAGATGTACGAGCTTTATCCTCTTAGGGTCTATGTGCTCCCTGAACTCCCTCTCCGTAGCCGAAACTGAATCGGAATCCCTTATGTCATATCCTGCAGCGAACATGTGGCATGTGTCTATGCACAATCCTACCCTGCTAGAGCCTATCCTGTCAACTATCTCCCCAATCTCCACGAACTTAGATCCCATGCTCCTCTCATGCCCTGCCCCATTCTCAAGGAGCACAGTCGCTGCATCACTAGAATCAATAGCATCGGATACCGCGGAGCATATCCTTTCTATGCTATTATCCCTGCTGCCCTCCTTGTGCCAGCCCAGGTGCACCACCAGATGCCTTATCCCTAGAAGCCCGCAGTTGCCCACGTTGTTCACGAGCATCTCCCTGCTCCTGGCATATGTTGTCTTGTCTGCCGATGCGGGATTGCATAAATACGGGTTGTGGGCGAAGGCCTCAAGCCCGCTCTTGCCCACTATTTCCGCGAACTCCCTGGCATCCTCATCCCCTATGCTGGAATTCTTCCAGGAGCGGCTGCTCGTGGTGAACATCTGGAATGCCTTATACCCGTTTAGCACAGCCTCCCTTGGCGCATTCGCCACTGAACCGGCAATGGAAAGGTGGAAGCCGAATCTGCGCTCCATATTCATGTGTATGGCAGTGGAATCCTATTAATACAGTCGGTGCAGGCCCATTAGGCAGATAGCCTTATTGAGGGCAAAAGGCCAAACTCGTTCGAGATATGCAACAGGATGCGAAATACTTACGCCCAATCCCCTTCTTTAGTAATTTTATTTGGATTTAATGTCTCTTCGTTCCTTGGCGAGCCTTTCCTCAGCTAACCATTGTATGAGTCTCTTCCATTTCAATACCAATGAATCAATCATTGCATCATGTTCTGCATTCATTTAATCAACTCTGAAATGATCTTTTCTAGAGATTCTTCCTTCATACTACTCTAATAGGTAATTTAAAGGCTCTGAGAGCTTAACAAACGTATAAACACCCATTTCAAGTGCATGGAATTTACCAATATTGTGCTGCTTGAGTGCCACTATTCATGGACCAAAACGCCCATTTAAAAGGTTTGCTTCTTATAAATCAGAGACGGGGTGTTTCAACTTGGGAAAGATGAAAAAGAGAGCGTTTAGCCTCTATGACATGGAGCAGTTCCTCAAGGATGCTGGGGCTGAAAAGGTCCATGAGAAGGCGATAATAAGCCTTGAGAGGGAGCTTCAGGATACAGTCAATACGCTTCTGGAGGAAGCCTACGTTTATGCCAATTATGCGGGAAGGAGATGCGTGATAAACGCGTCTGACATAGCGCTTACAGCAGGAAAGCCCATTCGCAATGCCGCGAAGCACAGAAATATACGAACCTTGAGGCGCCGCCGTGCGCACAGCAAGAACGCAAATGCGGGGCAGCAGCCTAGGATAATGATGATGAACAACATGCCTGTGGCGGTGATGCCGCAGGAAACACAGTGGCAGGACCCCGCGCCGTGAAGGCGCGCAGGGGATTCCTGCAACCTCTGCTTCTGTACAGAATAAGATAATGCTTTAAATCAGGTCGAACAAAGGATAGTTAGCCCTTGTAGTATAACTTGGATAGAACGCGGGCTTGCGGAGCCTGTGATCCGGGTTCAAATCCCGGCGAGGGCGATTCGATAGTCTTATCGTCTAAGGGTACACTTCCCCGTGCGGGATGTTTACTTCAAGTGACAATCTTCTCTTTACTTAACGAGTTTCATAAACCTATCAGGATTGATTTTATTGGATCAATAAAGTACTAAATACGAAAGTCTTATAAATAAGAAAGTAAGAATATATTATGTGATCGTATGGGAGATGAAATAACAGTAATGAGTGTCAGAGGCCAGGTTGTTATACCAAAAGAGGTAAGAAAGCGGCTCAAGTTGAAGCCGAAAGACAGACTTATGGTATATGGTGAAGAAGATACTATAATCATGAAAAGACTGGAATTGCCAGGACTTAAGGAAACATTTGCAAAGATAAAGGGCATTGTAAATGAAAGGAACAAAAAACATGGCAAACTTAATATTAAACAAATAAACAAGGAGATTGCGGCATCTAGAAACTAAGGTTGTAATATGATAAGGGTCGTTCTTGATACGAATATCCTTATTTCAGGAGTTCTACACATAGGAAAGCCTGAAAAGCTGATAGGCTTAGCAATCAAAGGGGAACTTGAAATAGTATCATCAGTCGGAGTAGTGGACGAGTTTAGGGATGTAATTGGCAGGGATAAATTTGGATTCAGTCCCAAAGAACAGGAATTCATTGTAAATTTCATAATCAGGCTTAGCCACCTGATTGTTGTTAAAAGCAACTTTAAGGCTGTAGAAAAGGACCACGACGATGATATTTTCATAAATGCCGCATATGATGGAAACGCCAAATACATAGTTTCGGGCGATAGGCATCTTCTTGATATGAAAGAGTTTAAGGGAATAAAGATAATTACGGCAAAACAGATGCTGCAACTACTTGGCAGACTGTAATGCGGTCCAATTTCCTTACAAAAGTCAAACTTGCTGCCCGTATAAGCAAAAGGTTCATAATATAACTGATAGAAGCTATTTACTATCGCATGACAGCATCTGGGATTCATTCTTGAAATCGGTCTTTCGGCGAGGGCGATTCTCACAAGCGCACTGATTTACTATCCGAAAGGCATTGGCTCCCTAATCCTTGATCCATTCTGATATGGCCCCATTCACGTTCCCGAATCTTGGCAGCTCCCCAAATACAAGGCTCTTTAGTTCCCTTTCATAATATTCCCGATGCCCCAAAACGCTCTTCAGGAACACGCTTTTTGAAAACCTCATCTTGTAATATTCAAGTTTAGAGTTTGTCAGGCTCTCATCAAACTTTATTCCTTTTTTAGCTATCAAATAATATAGGTCATAGACGTCCCTTGCCTTTTCTCTTGTCAATATCGCACGGACCTTCTCGGCCCCCGCCTCCTCAAGAGACATGCCTGGTATGGTCTTGGTGGGCAGCATATATGGCGGGTAGTCGAGCCTGACAGGGATTGTCCTATCAGATACTTGCTCCCTTTTGCTGATCTCCACATATACCACGCATTCGTCAAGCTTGGCGGTATTTAATGGGCCTTTTGCGCTGATTCTGAACGAAAGCGTAGTTTCGTTGTCTGAAATGCGCTTTATCTTGTTCTCCACTCCAAAAAGCGCCAGATCCTTGGACACTTTTTCGGCAACGTCGTGGACAAGAGGCTCTGAAGCGGTAAAATCAAGATCCTCTGAGAACCTGTCAAGCCCCTGCGTAAACCATAGATATGTCCCGCCCTTGAAGACTACCGGCTCCTCGGAGATGCTGTTAAGGGCCAAGTATTGTATGTAATGCTTCTCCTGCTGCCAAGGCTTCATGCCCATAAGCCTTGCGATATCCGCAAGCTCGTTTTTGTTTATCAGCTAATCACCGAGTTTATCTTTTTGCTGCCATGGCCGCTAAACCCCTTTGCCAATTCAAGAATCCTCTCTTGATCGAGTTTATGCATTAGACCCTTTACAACTTTCTTGTCATACACGTTAAGGTATATCCCGTCAACAATCGCCTTTTCCGGTTCGGCAACAAATACATAGCTGTTGGATTTGCTGTGTCTTTTATAACCAAAAAACAGGGCATTGGGTATCTTGTGGTATGTTATGCCCAGGTCAGGATATTTCAGCGAATTTACTGATGTCACGCATTCCACCGCTTTTGGGACCTGCTGCACTATGCCATGGAACAGCAGGGCGGAGTTTAGGGAGACATAAGACGGCTCCACAAGTTGCGTGGCAATCACAAAAGGGTCGTCCACGAAGGATATAACGCCCTTCATCAATCTCCTCGCAAGCTCCCTCTCTACAAGCCTGGAGGAGTATACTGTTGAAATCGCCCTTGACCTCCCGATTAGGTTTGAGAGCTGCTGTATGGAGTATACCGCCCTATTTGTGGCTATTGCGCGATCCCTTATCTCATAAAGTTGCAGTCTCTTTATAATATCACTCCAATATAACTATATAGTTATGTAGGGATGACAATATATAAATACCTTTCATGTGGAACCCCTATGTTGGTTTAATGCTTGAATTCCCCACTGCCCGCGGTGGGGATGTGGCTGGGGCGTGATTTAGATATCTAAATAAAAAAGCCTCTAATACAAAGACTTATATATTTATTAGGTTATATACTTATTAGGTGTAAACCGTGAAACAACTCCAGACAGAAATTGTGCATTATCCAACGCTTAAGACTGTGCTTGCTATAGAGGAAGCAATCAAGAAGGCAAACAATCCACTCAGTAGGAATCAGATACTTGCAAGACTGCCAACAAAGGTAATGCGTTCGACCTTGAACTTGGCACTTGAGTATATGGAGAAGCGCGGCATGGTCCTTGAGACGAGGAAAGGGTTCATCTGGACGTTCAACCCAAGCGGCAAACTGCAAAAGGCGGAGCAGGAAGGGCTTGAAATGTGATTAATGGGTGGAGAAACGCGTATCCGTAAAGCTGCTTGGCGACGCAAAGGATGCTTACCTTACGTTGCAAAAGAAAGTTGCGAGCGAAAGAGCAGAAGGCGTCACCAGTTCTTTTCATCAAACCCTGCTCAAGTCTATAGAGGACATGATAAAATATTCGGGTACAGGAAAAGATAGTTAAAGGTTAAATTTCGACGAACTTCATGCCAGAAGCCCATATAAGTATCTACTGTCATCCAATAGCATCTGGGATTAGTGCTTTAGGATGCGCTTCTGGCGGGGCGAGATTTATGTTTCGTTCTTGCGATGATAAATGCTTGGGAAAGGCGTCCAATCCCTGAAGTGCTAGCCATTGCGCCTTGCCCTGCCCTTGAAGTAATGCTTCAGGTTGTGCAGCGGGTATGCCCAGAACGCGTCGACGAACTCGAACAGCTCATTCATTCCATCTGCATCTAGCGAGTAGATCCTGCGCTGCCCCTCCCTGTGCTCGACTATTAGTCCAGCATCCTTGAGGACCCTCAAATGAGTCGACAGCGCCGCCAGGGTGAAATTGAACCTTGCGGCCATCTCGCTGGGGCTCTTACCTCCGTCTATCAGGATGAGAAGCACCTTCCTGCGGCTGTCGTCCGCCAGGGCCTTCCAAACGCTTCCCATAGTGCAAATCACCCTTCATGCCAGGAACGACAATGCGATGAACACCGCGCTCAGCACTATCTCTAGGATTATGAGCGCTATCGGAATGGGCACCTTCGTGTGCTTGATCCCTTTCCTCTGCAGCCAATAGGCCAGTACGCTTGTGACCCAGGCTATGAGCAGCCCGACCCCAACGCCGCGGAAATATGCGTTCCTCATGTTCTCACTTGTTATATATTAATAATTAAATAAGTATTTAAATGTTTATGTATTAATGCGGTGCTTAGGGCTCCCACAGGTTAAATATCTGCGCCTGCAATACTGCATTATGCAGGCCAAAAAGGCGCATTCAAGGCCCAGAAGAAGACCGATAGAGCCTAAGGCGTTGCTCCTTATAGTAAACGACGGCAAGATGCTGCTCTCCAGGTCAAGGGACGGCTCCTATGTCAGACCCCCAGGAGGGCACATCGAATACTTCGAGCACAGCAAGACCGCAGTAAGAAGGGAGATAATGGAGGAAATCAGCAGCGGGATAAACGACCTGAGGCTGGAGAAGATAGTGGAGAACCTGTTCCATTACCGCGGCAGGAAACTGCACGACATATACTTCATATACTCCGGCACCCTTACGAACAAGGCGCTATACACGACGGATCCGATCGCAGGGGACGAGAACGGGGACCTAAAGAACTTCTACTGGATAAAGGTATCTGACATACTGAGCGGAAAGGAAAGGCTGGTGCCCGGCGGCCTGCTGGGCATTGTCGCAAGGCTTAACAAATCCGAGCACCAT
>JAJZOJ010000034.1 GCA_021829015.1 Microcaldota archaeon
TAGACGGCATAGGCGCCAGGCGCTCGCTGGGCCAGAGCTTCCTGGTGAACGAATCCATAGCAAGGATGGAGGCGGCGTACGGCAAGGGGATGAACGTGCTCGAGCTGGGGCCAGGCCTCGGAATATTGACAAGGGAGCTGTGCGCATCTGCAAGGAGCGTTGTGGCAGTGGAGAAGGATCCCAGGCTGACCGACATGTTGAAAATGAGCATAAAGTCAAGGAGGCTAAGGCTAGTGGGCAGGGATTTCTTCGAGGTTGATGCAGGGTCTTTCGGGAAGCCGGACATAATGATATCCAACATACCATACAGCCTATCAAGCAAGGTGATACAGTGGCTGCTGGAGCACAGGATGCCCGCCCTGATATGCGTCCAGAGGGAATTCGCGGACCACATGACCGCGATTCCGGGAACTAGGGACTATTCGAAGCTCAGCGTGGTCTCATCGCTGGCATTCAAGGTGCACAAGGTAAAGGAGGTTGCCGCCGGAAATTTCTATCCGAAGCCTAAGGTCGATTCGGAGATAGTATACCTTGCTCCTAGGTCTACCGAACTGAGCGGCAGCGAGATGTCCACAATATCGCTGCTGATGAACCACAAGAAAAAGAGGCTAAGGAACGCCATAATGGATTCGTGCAAGTCCTTGCGGCTTGACAGAAGGGCCGCCAGGAAGCTCTCGGAGGAAGTCGGGGAAAGCACCGTTCGGCCGTTCCAGATGGGCCCATCGGAGCTCCTCGAAGTGTCGCGGAGGATAAACGCGCTACTCGAATGAGTACAACGGGCTTTGCACCTCCTTCATTATCCGTGCATTGCCGATCAGGGATTTTGCATTTGACTCGAGCTCCTCTGATTTCTCCTTCCCGAGAAGCATCTTGTAGTGCATTGGCACCACAGTCCTTGGCTTTATCCTGTCTGCAGCCTTTGCCGCCTCGTCGAGGGACATTGTGTAAGTGCCGCCGCATGGGAGAAGCGCCACGTCTATGTTCTCCAAGCTGCCCATCTCGGGGATGAGGTCCGTGTCGCCAGCATGGTATATCCTCCTGCCCCCTGTTTCTATGATGTAGCCCACCCAGTTCTCGGATTTCGGGTGGAACTTCAGCCGCTCATCCCTTAGGTTATATGCGGGCACAGCTGTCACCTTTACGCCCTTGAAGTCAATCGAGGAGCCCGGCTTTGCAACTGCTATGAGGTTCCTCTCGCCCTTGAGGCAGTTGTTGGCGGCTATGAATTTCGTATCCGGCTTCCTGACCTTGCCTATGTCAGATGCGCTGTGGTGGTCGAAATGGTCATGGGTGACAAGCACAAGGTCCGCCTTCTCGCTGAATGTATCATTGACCTTGAACGGGTCTATGAAAACGTTTCCCGCATTTGTCTTTATGTAGAAGCTCGCGTGCCCTATCCAGAATATGCTTTCCTCAATCTCCACGATAATACACCATCATTTAAATTCATGCGCTTTTTATTATAAATACCTTGGCGGCAACTGGTAAGATGAGAAATTCTGCATATGTTATTATGGTGTGCATTGCGCTACTTGCCGCATTGCCTACGTTATCCAATGCCGTGCAGGTTGGCGGATGCTACGGCCCAACCTCTGGATTTGCCGCAGGGGGATGCTTTTTCACCAACGTCGACATCGTCTACACATCCTATACATCCAGCGCAGGCTTCGGCACGGTGCTGCCGGTTGCGCTGCCTGCCGGGCTTCCAAGCCCCACACCTGTCATAAAGACCGTCCTGTCAGACAACCAGCAGAATGGCCAGACATTGATAACCTGCCCGCAGTCGCCCAATCCGCAGAACAGCATGGAGTACTTCTCGACCGATTCGTCTGGCTACATAGCGGGAAACAGGTGCCTGGCAGACCTGCCACTAATGGCAACACCCATAACGCTGACGACTACCGTTATCTGGCTGCCGTTCTGGCATGCGGTTGCCTCATCGTCGTACAACATCGGACTTCTGGGCTATGGGACCATATCGAATCTCGCGTATTCCGGTGAGACGAACAACCAGGGGTCGTCGCAGTACAACATATCGAGCGGATACAACACACAATCATACATATTCGGGCAGGTGCCCGCATCATCGCAGTCTGACCTGTGGACATGGACGGTGCAGTATGCGGACCTTGGCAAGGCCGACCTCAGCCAGCTCTCGGTTTCCAAGAGCTTCACTGGACTTTCGTTCGTCATCCCGCTAGTGTGCACATACACATACAACTACCAGTTCCATTCGTACATACAGAGCATAAATAACGCATACATACAGGTCCCGCAGTACAACAGCATCGCGCTGAAGGACAAGGACTGGCTTAATTTCAGCAACTACCTATACAGCCCGGTCGAGAGCAAGGGCTCAACAAACTGCCATGCGCAGCTGCTGCAGGGGTTTGACTGCGGCGGCTGGAGAAGGCTGTCCGGGAACTCATCCCTTGACGTGGGCGGCAAGGTCTACAGAGGGGTCAACGTTTATTACGGGACTAAGGCGGTCTCTACGGATCCCTCGGCCGACTATCCACAGTCGCTGCTTGCGGTGTACAGCGGCGGCTACGGGGAGGTCAATGCGCTGTCGATGGACTTCATGGACGTGAACGCGCTGCCGGTCATAACTGACAGCGTGGTCATGCCAACCACATATACGCCGCTGAACGGCAAGCCATACTATCTCAATTACTCGTTCAACGTCTACAGCATACACAACTACATGACGCCCTCAAACTCGCTGGACGGCATGTCGATCTTCCAGCCCGAAGGCTTCTTCGCGAGCTACAACGGGTTCCTCGCCGAGTTCCCGTTCAATTCCGTTTCGATAACCGCGCCTGAGCCCAACAGCCTTGCAAGCCCGCAGAGGAGCTTCCTTAGCACCTTGAACTACAAGCAGGCAGTTGCAGCCAAGTTCGGCTACAACAAGACCTACCAGACTAGGACGTTCCTCGGCCCGCTTGACTATGGGATGGTGAAGAATCCCGCATTCATAGCCGCATCGCCCAACGGCTACGTGTACGTTATAAACTACTCCGATGTGAACTGCTGGTACTGCCTGTCCGACACCGCGACAGCGAACCTGTTCCAGTTCAGGTTCATGCCGCAGGGCTACTTCAACATGAGCACGAACCCGCCAAACAAGATGGGATTCGCAGGAGGGCCTAAGCCATGGAACTACAACTGGGATACTTATGCTGCTGATGCATCGCTCGAGGGCAGCCAGAGCCTCTATCTGACTGGCGTGTGGGTCCTCTCAAAGAACAAGAACTGGTGGGTCTGGCCAGGAGGGCTGTCATGGCAGGGCGGCGCACTGAAGAAGTTCATACCTCTCGCGGTGCAGGCCGACGACAACGGCGACCTGTTTCTTATAGGCACTGGGAAGAGCGGCGGCCTGAAGCTGGCAGGGCTGATACCTCCGGGAGGGAAGAGCTACGTGGCCAATTACACAGGGGACATGCCCAAGGACTTCGTGGCCTCTGACGAATTCGCCGTATCTCCAGGGGGCCAGTTCGTATACGCGGCCAATGCCTCATGGGACCAGGGGATAAACGTATACTCGACCCACATATCAGGATCCAGCGGCGGAGGGGTAACGAAGAATACATTCACATACTCGGGCAACATACCGCTATCGTACTCCAATTCAACGTACAACATGAACATAGCCGCGTACCTTGCTGCGGGAGGGCCATACCACGACCCGGCGGTTGCGGCCGCATACACGGCGCTCAAGTCCAAGCCGGTTCCTGACACCCACTATTACCATCATCCAGTCTCGATAATAGACTCCAAGGGGATCCTGTACGTCATAGACAACTGGTCCTTCGATGTCGACGGCTACAGATCCTCCATACTGATGCTCAGGGCCTTCTCGCAGAACGGGACTGAGCTGCAGATAAACCCAACGATGATAAACACGATGTATCCGTCAAATCCCGCCGCGGCGTCAACCCCTGCGCCCAGCCTTGGATCGATAACCCCATCGAATGGGTGGGAGCCTTACGGATGGCCCCTAGCGGCAAACATAAGCCTGCCCAATTACAAGTCGGTATCGTACTGCGAGTATGACTGCACCAAGGGGCCGAACAGCTTCAATTCCGCGTATCCGCCGATAGGTCCGAAAATTGACGAGTTCGGCGGGCAGGTCGGCAAAGGAACGAATAGCCTGGTGATATCCTCGGACTTCAATGGCACGCTCTACCTGATAGCCCATCCGTGGTCGTTCAGTTACGGCAACCCCGGCTGCATAACTGCCGCCTGCCCAGTGGACCCGCTCTACACAGAACTGCTGGTGCTCAGGCCGAACATACAGAACTACACCAAGATCGCATTTGCAGGTAATTCCACGTACATGTGCTACCTGAACAAGACCCCTACGAGCATATCAACCTGCACCTACAACCAGCAGACAGCCGCGGTGCTCAGCCACATATATCCTCCAATACTCGGGGTTCCGAGCTCATTCAATTATGTCGAGGGACTTGGGGGCCCGGAGCAGTACCTGAACCTGCAGAATGCCCTGTCGTCATCATTCCCGACGGGCGCTGACGGCAACAGCTACAAGAGCTCGGTGAACAAGGAGGTCAACAACGGATTCTCCGGAGGGCCGAACTACAATGCGCTCGCGACCGGGCCGTTCCCAACGTCGCAGGCAACCGCTGCCAATGTCCCCGCATCGTTCATCAAGAGCACCGTAGGCGGCTATGCCATAGTACCGTACACGATAAACGTGGTTCTTCAGCAGAAATGGACCTACACCTCCGAGGTTCCAATCAATCCATTCCTTATTCCGATATGCTGGCCCTTCCCGAAGCAGGACATAAACGAGGTGAAGCAGTTCCAGTACAAGACCATCAATCTCGGAAGCAGCACGCTCAACCAGACGATAGAGGGCGGCAGCCCTTACCTGCAGTACCTACCGTCGCAGCTAAATTACGTCCAGAACCTTTCCGATTCTGGCGCGATAATATCCCCCTACGTGAACTTCCAGGACTTCACGGCAAGGCTTTTCGGCGAGATATACGTGAACCAGACGATAAGCCCGAAATCGGCCATTGCGAGCAGCGCAACGGCGCTCTTTCCCGGGCTACCCGCTACTGTCAATGCGGTAAGGACACTGGACTACTGGCCTGAGCAGTACCTGCAGGTAAGCAGGTTCGGGAAGGCCTACGCCTATGACACGCAGGAGAACGTGAACACCTTCGTGGTCGGGGCAAACTGCGGCGTCACATGCCTTGTTCCCAACTACTATTATTCCCCGCTGAGCGGCCTGCAGAACAACTACAACAGCGCGTTCTCGTACACGAACATAAACGTCACGCAGTTCTTCCAGCTCTTCGAGCTCTTCAAGTACAACTCCCACATCGGCAACATAGTCCTCAACCTGACCGGGGACAAGGGCGTTTACGGGTACAACAGGTTCATATACACATTCGTGGACAGGTTCAACAACACGATATACATGCCCCTTGACGTGGACCTTGCAAACATAACCCAGCTGTCGATGAATTACTCCACATTAATAGACCCGAGCAACGAGAACCAGACCGCCGTAACGGTCCAGGGCAGCGCATACTACAACACCCCTTCGGGAACAAAGCCCGTGAAGGGCGGCTCCATATACCTGTACTGGGACACGAACATCAACTACTACAACACGATAGTCACCCCAAGCAGCAACCCGTCCCAGTATTACGATTATGCGCTCAGGTGCGCCCTTGCGCCTGAAATTGCCTGCAACCTCTCCAATCCATTGAGCACCCTGACCCAGAAGCAGCCGGCAGGGGCCCTGGAGGCTGACCTGCCATCGTACCATCCGGACTACGGGCCATCCGGCTCATGCCAGACCCAGCCTACGAGCCTGCTGCAGCCTACGGTGTACAACTGCAACCTGTTCGGAAACTATGGCCTGAAATCCGTCAGCCAGGGGATCAACGGCTACCAGTACTGCATGCCCTACTTCCCCAACGGCACCGGAATATTCACATCGCAGCTAGGTCTTATAGGAATCGCAAAGACAGATTCGAACGGCAACTTCAAGTACACGTTCAATGCATGCGGCGTAGGGCAGGACAGGGTAGTGGCGCAGTACTACGGCAATGCGGCCCCGGAGCCGATAATAGTGCAGCAGACACCGCTTACCCTATCAGGCGGCGTCAATGAATTCGGCACCAACATAAACCCCGCAAATACCGTGAAGACGCAGGAATACAACTACAACAACGCACCAAATGTAACCACTACCGAATTCGAGATAGGCGCATACGGAATCAGCCTGAAGTACACCTACGTATTCATACCAGTGATAATAATCGTGATACTGATACTCGCGGCAAGGGGCTCATTGGGCTCGGACTTCTTCGCCCTGTTCGGCATAAGCACGCTTATAAATTCCGCAGGGGGCCTGTGGGGCCAGAGCGGCGTAGGAAGGGGCCTGACAGCCAGGACAAAGACAGGAAAGGCCGTAGGAAAGAAATACGGCGCGGACAGCAAGGCCACGGGCAAGGCAGCCACGGGCATATACAAGTCATACAAGGGATGGACCGCAGGCAACGTCGCGATAAAGAAGGAGATGCTCAGGAAGATGTCCACCTCCCAGATACGGACATTGCTGTACAGCAAGGGGCTTGCGCGCGACCAGGCCAGGGCGATGGGCCGCAATGAGCTGATAGAGTTCGCAGCGGCCAACATAGGCATGGTTGCGATGTCCTCCTACTACGAGAAGAAGGTCAAGCCAAGGATACCTCCGGGAGACATGCCCCCGCTTCCGTCGCCGTATTCGAAGGGGCAGGTACGCATGTCAGTGAAGGACTTCTATAAGGCGTACTACGGATCCAGGAGCAAGAATACGAGGAAGCCGAATGCCCCGGCAGGCGGCTCTGCCCCAGCGCAGCCAAAGAAGCCGCTGGAGGAGACCGAGCAGGGAGCGCCAATAACCCCCAAGCAGGCGTCATCCACCTCCAAGATGCTCTCAACCGCAACGGAGAAGAACATAACGGACATGCTAAAGTACTACGGGCTGACGGCACCCCCATCATCCAACAGGGACGACCTGATAAACTTCGCAAGCGCGCACCTTACCCCGGAGCAGATAAGCAAGTACTTAGAGGGCGTTGGCGGATTCCAGAGCTAGGCGGCAAGGGCCCCGAGCGCCTTCCTGAGGAGCTCCCTTTCCCTAATCGTTATTGTTTCCTCCTTGAGCAGCCTCTGGCTTGATTCCGCATACCTAAGCGCCTCGATCCTTCCGGCATCCGATCCCATGAGCAGCCTAAGGAGCTCGTAGGGATCCGTCTCCCCTGCTCTTTCAGGTATCTCGCCTACCATCGATTCCACGGACTTCGCATACTCCATGAGCATCGATATCTGGCCCACCGCAAGCAGGAACTTGTCAAGGCGCTCCTTTGTCGCGACGTCCTCCGGGGGCTTCCCAGAGTACATCTCCATTATCCTATCCTTCTCCTCCAGCAATCTCCCTATTATGAACATCTTCATGTCTATCTCGCTGGGCCTGTCCGGGAGGTTTATGAGAGACCCTCCGACGTCTATCGCCTTTGAATCTATCGCGAGCTGCAGCATGTCCATCGCCTGCATGATGAGCTCGGCCCTTATCCTGCTGAGCATGTCCTCGCACTGCATCCATGCCGGCGTCTCATCATCCATTCATATCACTAGAAAGCAAAACAATAAGCATGAGTGTCAAACAGCAACATGCTTTCCCGTCCGAAGACAGTACACACATATCGCATGCAGGCTTAGCTTCCAAGTTCGGAATGGGTTTGGGCGTTTCCCTGCAAACTATTACCGTTTGACAGTATTATTATGCGGAATCATATTTAAATACCATGCGCTTCGCGGTCAATGGCGGCAGCGCAGCCCCATTTCCTGA
Organism: Microcaldota archaeon; assembly: GCA_021829015.1. The sequence goes on from JAJZOJ010000034.1 coordinate 7,871, forward strand.
AAATTATTATATTTCGGGCGCCCAAGTGGATGCAAGCACAGCCAATCGCCAATGCCTAATCCGTGGTAAGATGAACGAGACTACCAAAAGCAGCGATCATAAACAATCATTCTCCCGCATGCTCAGGAAGGGCGGCCTTGTAGCCGCCTCAGCATGCGTTCTGCTATCTGTGAGCGGCCCGACCGAGAGTAAACCGCGCCTCCAGGAGCCAACTTATATAGTGCTGAAGGAATCTCAGGCCCTGCCGAGCGGGAGGGAATACATAATGCCGATGGGGCCATTCGAGCTCGTCCGCAGGTTCAGGGAAACCTACGAGGGCAGCATACCCTACGGGATAATCCAGAAGCTGCCCTTCTCAATCGAGGAGACCAGCTCCGCATTCATATCAAAGAGGCTGCTGCGCATAAGAGCCTCCGGCACCACGGAATACCAGCGCATATCCGGCGAATCCTTCTCTGCCAGCGGCGCATCTATCAGCGGGATAAGCCCTTATGCAAGGTATTCGCCAGACATGTCGGATCCCCAGATCGTAAATGACGCATTCGAGACAAGGGCCGAATGGATATACAGGGACAACAGGGGATGGAGCATGAGCGAGCTGCGCTCCATGCAGGAGGACTACTTCAGGGTAGTGAAGGAGCATCTTGGCTCGCTTACGGAGAACGGAATACCTATTTCGGTAATAAGGCTGATGCCCGTGATAAGGAAATACGCGGCCAAGGACGGCATCAGCCCCTACCTTGTAGCCAGCGTCATCTGCTCGGAGTCCTTCGGCTACGAGTATGCCGTAGGCAGCAAGGGGGAGACCGGCCTTATGCAGCTTGACACAGCGCTGAACAGGCACGCGGCAAAGGCCCTGGATGAGATAGAGCCAAGGCTGATGTTCTATCCCGAATACAACATAAGGATAGGAACTGATATACTTGCGGCAAGGATAAGGAAGTTCCATGGCGACGTATGGCGCGGGGTTGCTGCCTACAATGCAGGGGTAAGGTCCGTTGAGCTCGGAAGGATACCGAAATCAACAAGGTCCTATACCGACTCGATAATCAAAAGGGCCGCAAAGATCGAGAAGGTCCTAGGAAGCGGGTAGGCTAGATTCTCTTCCCTCTCATGCATGCGGTGCATATGCGCCTCTCCTTGTCGTAGTGGTCCTTGCATGCGAGCTTGCCGCACAACTCGCACTTGAAATGCGCGGCCTTCCCGCACTCCCTGCACAATCCAACCATTTCCATAGCATCAATCCATTCCCAATGCATCCCCTAGGAGCTCCCTGGCCCTGTCTAGGGACAGGGGCTTCAATCCCCTTCTCTTCGCGTATTCGCACTGGTACCTTATGTAGCTCTCGTTGACCCTGGTGTTCGGCTCCAGCTGCTTGCACCTCTCTATGTATTCGGATATCGCCTTTGTCGCGGAATCGACGTCAAGGCCCTTTATGTTGACGAAGTAAGGCGCGAGTATCAGGTTGACGGTCCTGTGCCTTACGTCTGCAATCGGGGTGCCGAGCAGCCTGTCTATCCATGCGATGGAATCCCTGCCCCTTGGCAGCTTCGCAGCCTCCGCATTCTCGAATCTCATCCCCTTGGCATAGTCGAGTACCTCCTTGGGAAGGTCTGTGCGCTTTATCGGAAGGCCCTTCGCTATCTCCCTTGCCATAGCCATCTCCAGCACATATATGGCGCCGGCCCTGTCAAGCAGCACAGCCCCGCCGCTGAGCCTCTGGTTGACAAGGCTTTCAGCCTTCCCGCCCGGGCTGTTGTTTATGAAGTCTATGTAGCTTATCGAGAACTGCTCCGGCTCCCCCTTCTTCCTGAAGGCGATGCCCATATTGACCCCGAGCCTAGCTGCCATCCCAACTATGCAGTCTGGGTCGTCGGAGCGGGAGAGCGCCTCCGCGGACCTGCCAGCCTCGGCCTCCGCGTACTTCCTTATTATGTCGGCGCGCCTCAGGGCACTCACCAGCATCCTGGAGTATGCGTATCCTATCACGTAATCAAGCTTCACGGAGCTCACCCCGATCTCAGAGAAGGGGAGCCTTCCTGATAGCGCTTCCCTTAGGTGCTTCCCTGCCATCGCGATGTATTTTATCTCCATCATGTGCTGAGTGGATGCCGCCAGCTCCCTTGCCTCGTCCGAAAATGGGTACCTGTAAGAATAGTCCAACCTTGCGCTGTCCACCATTTACTTTTCGCAGTCAAGATATAAAATCAGATGCCGGATGCCCTGACATCTCCCTGCTGAGCCTCTTTAGGGCGCCGTACTTCTCGCCGCCCTCTATTCTCGCATTCTCTATTATCTCCTCAAGGCTGCCGCATACGCTGTCGTAGGTTTTCCTGTTCACTTTGAATGGTATGCCATCCTTGCCGCCTAAGTTGTATGCGAACATTACCGGATCCCTGTAGGCGAGCTCCCTGTCGTATATCAGCGAGGATACGAACGCCAGCGACCTTAGCGTAGCGCGGCCTATTCCCTTGACGAGCATCAATTCCCTGTAGTCCTTCGGCTCTAGCTCCCTGGCCCTATCTATCGCATCAGCTGCCCGCTTGCTCATGTCCATGCTCCTGATTATCGGGTGCCTCGAAGGGTACGACTTTACGGAAAGCATCTTGCGGTACTCCCCGAGCATGTCTATCGAGGATTCCCTTGCCCATGAGTTCCTGGAGTCCGTTAGGTCCATGCTCGTGGAATGCCTGTTCGATCTCATGCCTGAATGCGGCTCATTCGCGATGTCGCCCTTGTCTATGCTGTCGCTGAGCCACTGGAACCGCACCGCCATGCGCCCCTCCCTTGACATCCCCTGCTGTACCACAGACCATTTCCTCCTCGAGAATATCATTGAGTGCTGGTATATCCCTAAATTATCGTATACGAGCGCAGAGTCTACCTTCGCCGCCAACCTGCTAGCCTCCTTGAGCTCTTCCGCACTTTTAGATATAGAGAGCAGCTCCGTCCCTTTCTCTATGTCAAACGGGGTGTTCAGGCCCGCCTTGCCCTTGCCGCCTGCGACGTAGATCTCATTCGAATCGTTGAGCGCCTCCCTCAGCGCGCCAATCGTGACTGTCGTTGTGCCGCTGCTGTGCCAGTCGTACCCTATGGCGCATGCGAGCGCCTGGAACCAATTGGGATCTGAGAGCCGCGTGACCAGCTCATCCGCACCGAAGTCGTCGAGCATGACCTCGGATATGGCCCTTGACAGCCTGACCATGCGCCCGAAGAGCCATCTTGGCGCCCTTCCACCGTGGAGCGGGAGCTCCGTAGCATGGTGCATGATAGGATTTGCCATAGCGGATTAAAGAACCTTAAGCATATCAGCGGAGCATCTTGCTCCTTATCTTCCTCTCCAGCCTGTCTGCGATGCCATGCTTGAATCCGTCCAGCCTTACGACGCTTATCTGCCTGTCTGACAGCCTCGCTGTGAACCTGTCCCCCTCCTTCAGCTTTGCTACAGCATCGCTGTCGTAGCCGAGGGTACCCTCGTACTTGGCTATCTCGACCTCTATCTCCTTCCTGCCGCTGAAGACTATCGGGTTGCAGAAAGGCCCGTCTATGTTGAGGAAGGTTATGCACATCATGTCAGGCTCCAGGAGTATCGGCCCTCCTGCAGATCTGTTGTATGCGGTTGAGCCCATCTTGCTAGTGAGTATGAGGCCGTCGCCGCTAAGGGTGAACGGGCATATCCTTATGCGCCTGTTTCCGACCTTCTCGAATACCCTGAAGCTAACCTCCCTTATCGCGAAGTTGAGCCTTGCCTCGTTAACGGCATAGTATTTCCTTCCCTTGCATGTTATCTCTATCCTGTTCGAGAGGTGCTCCACCTTGTACTTCCCGCCCTTGAGAAGCCTAACGGCCTTGCCGAGATCCTTGATTCCTATGTCCGAGTGGTATGCGCTGCTGCGCTCATTTCCGTCCCTTATCAGCAGCACCGGCCTGTCGGTCATCTGCGCCGCCTTGAGGAACGTGCCGTCCCCTCCGACTGCTATGCATATCTCGTAGCCGGACTTCACTACCTCGAAGTTCCTGTACAGCGCTGAGAGGTCCGCCCTCTCGCCGTCCCTCTTAACTATCGCGACCTTCATCAAGCTCGCAGCTATCAGAGCAAAGAGACTATTTATTAATTCCGTTCTTTCGATAAATACTCTAGCGGGGGACTGAATGGCAAGGTGGATCATCGCAGTCGCAGCATTGGTCGTCGTGGCGGCAGTGGCCATAGCGGCTCTAGCCATCCCGAGCATGCATTCTGCGAAATCAAGCGGCGGCAACGTGAGCTACGGCCAGAGCTTCTGCCTAAACGCCGCGCCGAACATGACCGCTATGCGCCTTGCGATCAATTCGGGAATAACCTGCTTCAGGACCGACATCGCATTGACTGCCTCTGATGAGGGCTACGTCCAAAACGTCACGAAGGACGGTGGCTCAGTCCTTGGAATACTCGACTACGAGACGGTGGGCGCACAGCCCTCCCCGAACGGCTGCATAAGCGGATGCAACTGGAGCCTGAACGACTGGAACGCCAGCGTCTACAATGCGCTTTCCGAATATCCAGAGGTAAATACGTGGGAGATATGGAACGAGCCGCTGGTGCCGAACTTCGCGAGCGGTTACGAGAACGGAAGCGCAATGGACTACTATGAAATGATAAAATCCGCATACACGATAATAAAGTCCAGGGAGCCGAACAGCACCGTAGTGTGCTTCGGCGGTGCGCAGCTTTTCCCTATGAGCGTCGTGCGGTACGAGTACCAGTTCTACAGCAGGGTATGGCAGTATGGCGCCTCAAGGTACTGCGATGCAGTATCCGTGCATTACTATTCGCAGCCCCTCTACAACATGTCGCAGCATGCGGAATACGGGATGTCCCTGGGCCAGGAGCTGAACCTCACGCTAAGCACATACGAGAACCTTACCGGAAAGCCGATTTGGGTTACTGAAACCGGCTACGCCTCGAACGGCACTGCGCGCTCCGACCAGCTGCAGGCGGCGGCCCTGAGGCAGAGCATGGGCTTCCTCTCCAAATACGGATTCGTCAAGAGGATATACTGGTTCCACCTTGCAGGAGCGTCCGGTACTGTTGACTTCGGGCTGCTGAATCAAAATACCCTGCAGCCCAAGCCTGCATGGGGTTCCTTCATGTACTTCGTGAGCAACGAGTCGAATTGACGCTCCGTTGCATGCTGCACAACATTAGCGCTGCAGTGCCTCGTCAGCGTGCTTTGGGAGAAAGCCGGTCCTTGCCAGGTGCTTAAGCTCCCTCCTTGACCTGGTATTCTCCTCTATGGTCTTCATCATCCTGCTGCCGTTCTCCTTTATCTCATTCCTTAGCCCTTTGAGCGCCTTGTCACTTAACACAATTCCATTCGGTGCATTTTTCAGCAGTGCCATTACCGAATTTATTTCCTCCCTGCGCCTTACTATCTCTCTGTCATTAGAGTGCATCTCCTGTATTATCGCATTAACTGCCCTTTTCCCATCATCCGACAAGGCGTCCTTGGCCTTCTCGACCGCCCTGGCAAGTCTCTTGGTCATCATGTAAATTACCCTAACTAGGAAAAAATAAAATCTATAAAAGCCTTGTGTGTAAAAATCGATACGTAACGTCGGGAATTGTCAAAGGCCGCTTATAGCTTTGCCAAACTTTTTGAAGTCCTCTTCCATGATTGGCATCTTGCTCCTTATCCTCACCGCTGCCGCGGGATGCAGGCTCAGCATGTACGATATCCCATCCTTCCTGATTATCCTTCCCCGTTCCTTGGATATGCCGCCTATGCCGAGAATCGCCCTGCATGCGACGGATCCCATGAGGACTATGGCCTTGGGCCTGATTATGCCTATCTGCCTGAGGATGAACCCCTTGCACAGGTCTATTTCCCTGTCTGTAGGCATCCTGTTGTCTGGGGGAAAGAACTGAACAGCGCTGGCTATGTAGACCCTGTTTCTCTCAAGCCCCGCGATCCCGATGAGCCTGTCGAGGAACTTTCCGCTTACGCCTATGAACGGCCTTCCTGTTATGTCCTCGTTCCTTCCGGGCGCCTGGCCTATCAGCATGACATCGGCATCAAGCGGCCCCTCCCCCGGGACGAAATTTCTGCTGAGCTTCCAATCATCTGTATCCTTCGGAAGCATGGAATACTCCCTGTTGAGCAGCATCATCAGTTTTGCCCTAGAGTCGTTCATTCAAATCAACAGGTCCTCGGCCGAGATGGGCTTCATCATAGGTCAGCAGTTACTCTTATCGTCATCGGACAGTATCTTTTGTTGTGCAAACTACTTTATTATACTTCCTGGCGAAACAATCCTATGGCAAAGGGGTACCGTTTCCTTGAGCATACCGCTGACGTGGAGTACATCGCATACGGGAAGGACGAGCGGGAATGCTTCTCCAATGCGCTGATGGCCATGTTCGACACCGCATCCTATCTGGCGAAGCTGGAGCGGTCAAAGGAGAGGAGGATAGTAATGAAGGTGAAAAGCAGGGCCTCAAGGACGGAGGACCTCCTATGGTACCTGCTCCAGGATGTGCTGTCAATGACTGATGCAAAGGGGCTGTTCGCCTATTCCGTGAAAAGGCTCAGGATAGGCGAGAGCGGAACCAAGAGGACGGCCGAGGCCGAGCTCCTGGCAAGGGAGCGTAGCGACCAGGCATCAAAGCTGGACGTCAAGGGGGTCTCGAGGTATGAGCTCTCCCTGAGGCGCACTGGCCGCCGCCTCGAGGCACACGTGGTACTCGATGTATGACAAATGCGCAACAAATGGCAATAAATAAAAAGGTAGTTGGAGCAAACCTATTGATTCTATGGCCAAGAAAGGCAGTGAAGGGGGTGTCCACGACAAGGCGTGGCTCATAGCGGCATACATAGTGCCCTACATGATAAGCGGTATAATCGTGCTGTTCCTGAAGGGGGAAAGCGACCCGAGGGTGAAGCTGCATTCCATGCAGTCGATATTCCTGGGGATTGCCATGATAATAATAGCCGTAGTGTTCGACATCCTGTCATTCACCGGGATATTCCTGATGGGCGTGATAGGCGCACTGCTTGTCGTGTTCCTGTGGCTGTATGGCATATACGCAGGTCTTGAGGCATACTCAGGAAGGAACATAGTCATACCAGTGGTAACGGACTACGCAAAGCGCTATTCCAAGTAAACGACGACAGAGTATAAAGTGCCTGCGGCGGATGCTTTCTCACGGGCAGCCGGTGCATCCATTCATGTTTGCGCCTTTGAACTTCGCCCCGTTGATGTTGGCACCAACGAGGTTGGCATACTGCAGGTTAGCATTCTGGAAGTTGACATTGGTGAGGTTGGCGTTGCCCAGGTTGGCGAATTCCAGGTTGGTCCCCTCGAAGTTGTCCCCTGAGAAGTTCCCTCCCTGCAGGTCAGCATACTCCATATCCGCATAGTTGAAGTTGGTGCCCTGCGTTGCTGTAATGCCCTGCAGGTCAGCTCCTACAAGGTTTGCATTCTCAAAGTTTATGTTGTATGCGTATACGTTCTGCAGATCCGTGAACATCAATGTCGCATGGTCGAAGTTCGTGTTGTTCAGGTTGGCGCTCTCCAGATATGCGTAGTTCAGGTTGCCGTAGTTGACGTTGTCCCCTTTCATGTCATAGCCCGGAACGTAGCAGTACGATGCGGATATCCTGTTCAGGTTGCTGCCCCCGCTAGTGGGGAACGAGGTGCACTGCTGGTATGTAATGCTGTTGTAGGTTGCGGTAACCGTGCAGCTCTTAGTTGCGGTTATGATCCCTCCCTCGGTGCTCAGGCCGCATCCAGATATGGAGTTGAATATGAATGCCGTCATGCCAGAGTTCCTTATCACCGGGCTGTATTCCGCTACGTGGGTGCTGCCGTACTGGAAGAACTCCACGAGCGGCAGCTGGTAGTCCTCGAAGTTGCTGCCGTTGACCCTGAGTGCAGCTCCGTTCCTAACGAACTGCAGGTCCTTGACTATGAAAGTCACGAATATCGGGTGCTCTACCGATCCATCGGTCCTGAGCTGCCCGCCGAAGTAGTATGTCTCCTTGGGGCATGTGGAATTGGATATGCGGGACGGGGCTCCGGCGCAGTAATCGGCTACAACGCTGAACATCCCGGAATACTGCTGCCCCGGGGTTACCGGTTCGCTGAAGTTAGCCGCGCAGTAGAACATCTGGCCTGCAGTTATGGTGTTCGGGGTGCAGAATCCCCCAGTGCTGGGGTAGGATCCCATTATCGCATTGAATCCGCTTATGCTCATGTTACCTGGGACCATGTCAGTGGAAAGCACAACGAGCTGCGACCCTCCGGGTGCGCCGAAGTAGATGCTATCAAGGCAGTGGAACTCGCTGTAGAATGTGCACTCTGTGGGGAACGTTGCCTTGGGTATGGTAGCGAATATTATCAGGAAGGTGAGCACCAGCGCTATTACTATGAAAACGAACCCGTAGGTCGTCAGGAATTCTATAGCGCTCTGGCCCTTGAGCATACCGCCATGCATACTGACTGATAAGCAGCTAAAGCTATTAAAGCTATCAATGAAGCCAGGAGGGGAAATTTCGCCCTAGGGTGTCGAATCCCCCTATGCCGCTCTGCAGGCGGCCGCATAGCCGATCTGCCATCCTGGCCCAGAAGGATTTTGAGCCGCGCCATTATTATATTTTCTTATGGTAGTTTATTCGCGTGGTGATATGG
>JAJZOJ010000027.1 GCA_021829015.1 Microcaldota archaeon
CATGTAAAGGGTGCTTACCCCCGCATACCTCAACTGGTATGCCATGTCTGGATTGAGCCCTATGTTTATCCCTGTCGTGTTGAGCTGTATCTGGTCGAATCCCTCCTCCTTGGCCGCCTTTACAACATCTATTATGCGCGGGTGCATCGTAGGCTCCCCTCCAGTTATCTGTATGGCGTTGGCCGGTATCGGCTTCTGATTCCTCAGGTTCCTGAATATCTTCCTTATCTCGTCAAGTCCGGGTTCGTATATCGGCTCCCCCTCCTTCGCGTAGAAGAAGCAGTACCAGCAGCTAAGGTGGCACCTGTTCGTTATAACGACGTTCGCAAGGCCCGTGTGGGACTTGTGCCTCTCGCACATCCCGCAGTCAAACGGGCAGTTCGCCCCCTTCGTGTCGGTTATGTAGTTCGGGTTGTTGAATCCCCTGCCGTAGTAGTTGTACCGCCTCATCTTCATGTACATATCGTAGTCTTCCCAGTACTTCTCTATAGTCCACTGGTGCTCCGGACAGTACTTCCTTATCATGACGTTCTCCCCGTCCTTGTATATTATCCCGTTTATGATCAGCTTGCATTCCGGGCAGACCGTCATGGTCTTCTCTATTACCGGCATCCGCTCTATCTCGTCAATCGTCCTGTGGTACGGTGCAAGCACCGGATCCTCTGCCTTGGCCTCTACATCTACCTCAGGCCTGACGCTATTAATGTTCACGGTTACGCTCTGTACGACTGGTTCATCTCTATGTTGCGGGCTGTTGGGCATTCGCTCACCGGGAAAAATGACATTTAGAAAGTATTTAAAAGTTTTTCGTTTTTTGCTTTACTTTTTTTCGGAAATTGCAGCCTATAGACGTCAAGACATATGTCCCCTATTCGCCTATAGCCTCCGCGGCCTCGAGTATCCTGCCATCCGATGCCGCCGCATCGACCATCTTGCGCACCCTTGCGCCGCTCTCCCCAGATACTACGGCATTAACTATCCCGGTATGTAGCCCAATTTTCGCTATGATCTCCGAAAGGGCCTTTACCTTCTTAGATGCCACGCCGTTCACGTACTTGCTCACCGCGGCCTGGGAGACCCCGAGGCAGGACGCTATCCTAATCTCGTCTATGCCATGCTCCCTGCTGAGCGCTACCGATGCGGCCATGCGCAGCGCGGGTATCGTAATCTCTGCAAGCCTTCCACAATCCCTGTACAGCGAAGCACCCCAGTATACAATTATAAGCCTATTTATATTAAAGATAAGTGTTACAATGTAACCAACGGTGTTAAAGTGAGAGGAAAGGACACACTAGTAAACTGCGAGTCATGCGGGAGGAAGGTGCCAAGGACGAAGGCCGTGATATACGAGAGAGGCATAAGCTTCAGCACCGAGATGAAGACCGCCCAGGACGTCAGGTTCTTTGAGCGCAGGAAGACATATTATTGCATAAGCTGTGCGAAGCACCGCGGAATATTCGAGAAGAAGAAACGTCAGGCGATAGAGAGGTCGAAAAGAGGGTTATGAGGGGTCGGAGTCCATGGCGATAGACCCGGACGAGCTTCTTATATTCAAGTCCAGGGAATCGCCTCAGGGCGGCAAGGCCCCATCCAATAAGAAACCCACTGGTTCCGAAAGGGAGCCAATGCTTCCAAAGCATAAGCCGGAGCGCATGCTGGGAGAGTTCAGCGGCAGGCTTTCCGAGCCCGCGTCGGTTGCGCAGAAAGCCCCAGCGCTCCAGGCGGCCACATCGTCGGAAAAAACCGCCCCGCAGCCCGGGGCCAGGCCCATGCAGGCCAAGCAGCCCGCACAGAAACAAAAGGAAACCGAGGAGCCGCGGAGCACAACCAATATAAACCTGCTCAAGTACAGGATGTTCAGCGAGTACGTTTCAAGGCGGAACATAGAGCCTAGCAATGCCCAGCCGAGCGAAAGCGTCCCGGTGCAGGAATCCGAATCCCCAGGCAATGCCATAAGCATATACACGGAAGGCAGATACAAGACCAAGCTTGGCTCGACGAACGAGCGCCTCCGGATCTCAAGGGACGCCGCAGCAGGCAACAGGTGCGCATCACACCCGTGGCGCAATGCATATGCAATATGCGGCATGTGCAAGAGGCCCTTCTGCTACGAGGATGTCACGGAATTCAACAACAACTATTACTGCCTATCCGACATAGATACGGTCGACAAGGCGCATCCCGCCGAGGTAGTGTCATCGGGCGGAACCTCATACATGCTAAGCGGCGTTCTCCTGATGCTTTCATTCATGACATTCTTCGCATTCTCGTACAGGCAGACGATATTCGTTTTCAGGTACCTCAACAGGGTGGGGCTGCCGTTCTTCCTGGTACACGCGAACTACAGCTACATCTTCTCATTCACTGACAACCTTTTGCTAATAGCCGGGCTGGTTACCGCTATACTGATAATAGTGCAGTCAAGGAAGGGGCTCTACGCAGGCACGTTCGTGATGCTCTCCTCCGTGGCAATATTCAGCTACCAGTACCTTTCCACCGGAACGCAGTATTTCAGCTACATAGGGGTGATGATGTTCGCTGCATTTGCGCTGATGCTGTACTCCAAGGCGATGTTCATGACCTCTGATGTCAATGAGAGGTATCTGTCCCCCACGCGCGAAATAGAGGCAAGCACGATAAAGTGGCCGAACGTTGGGAAGTTCTGATCCCGCGGCGTCAGCCAAGGTCTATCTCGTCGTTGATTTTCGGGGCATACGCATCGAACCCCTCAAGTTTGAATTCCTCGGCGAGCTGCGCGGCGTTTCCCTCGTCCCCGTGCACGCATATTATCCTGCTTGGGCCGCACATCCTCGCATATTCGTGCAGCTCCTCCTTTCCCGCATGCGCGGAAAGGTCGTAGTACCTGACCGGGCTCCCTATCCTTGTCCTTTCCCCGTCCACCACCACGCTCCCGCTGTCCATGAGCATGCGCCCGTTGCTTCCCTCGACCTGGTACCCCGTAAGCAGCACCTCGGAATTCCTGCGCAGCCTGGATATGTAGTCAAGGACCGGCCCACCGCTCAGCATTCCGGCTGTTGTCATTATTATCGAAGGCATGCCCAGCGCCTCCTCCCTGTCCTCCCTCCCCTCAACAACGGTGGCGTCGCGCAACGCTCCCTCGAGCAGGTTGGAATTCCTCACGT
>JAJZOJ010000013.1 GCA_021829015.1 Microcaldota archaeon
CGATGCCCTCTGCGTGAATGCGCCGTAGTAGGCATCAGACGGCACCTTTATCCTCCCAAAAGAATCCTCTTCAGTACGCATCCCAAGCACAGTATAGATTGCTTGAAGATTTTATATAACTTACCATACGGCGTAAACGCCTAATGGGTGATGAAGTACATCAATGCGCCGAGTGACCATGCCTGCGGATCGCACGCTTTTGGGCGCATCTCATCGACGCCAATGAGCCCGCCATCTTTCGAAACCCCGTAGTATTCCGGAATGGACCCGAGCTCGTTTGCAGCCTTGACAACCGCATCCCTTACGATGCGGTATTCCTTCTCGAATCCCATCCTCTGGAACCCCTTTGCGATCATCCAGTTGTCGTGCGGCCATACAGACCCCAACTGGTACGCGAAAGGATCGAAGATAGGGTCATCCGAAGATTGTGTCCTTATCCCGTAAGGGGTGAGCATGTCTCTCATGAGCAGCCTCTTCGTTATCTCTGCCGATCTTTTCCTGTCTAGCACTCCAGTAAGGAGAAGGTGCCCTGGATTGCTGGTTATCGAGCGAAGCAGGTTTCCATTTCCGTCAATTGCTGTTGCACAGTATCCTGAATCCCCCATCCAGAATCTCTCAAGGCTATCTTTTATGCTGCCTGCGGCCGCAGCCGTTTTCTCATGCATCCCTGGATCATCCATCACGTCCATCAGTTTCAGCATGTCAGTCATCGCCCGGTACGCATAGCCCTGCACCTCAACCAGCGCAACTGGCGCCTTCATGTCCTTGAACAGCCTGTCCGCGCCGTCCTTCCATCCCTGCGAGAGCAGCTTGTTGCCGTTCGGGACGTACCTTACGAAACCGTCGTATATCCCGTAATCCATAATCCATCCCAGGGCGGCCTTGGCATTCGGCCACAACGCCTCCAGGGTATCATGGTCATTGGTCTTCGTGTAATACTCAGACAGAACCATGATGAAAAGCGGCGTGCTGTCTATCGAGAGGTATTCCGGCATGTCCATCCTAGGCCATGTCCCACCCATCTTGTACTTGTTGAACCATTCTGCCGAGGTGACGCCGCTCTTGTAGTACTCGTGGGCTATCTTTCCCGGCTGCTCCCCTGTGGAGTAGTCTGCCTTCTTGCCCTGCACCTCCGCAAGCGCCCTCATCGAGCTTGCGGCTATCGACAGGTCGTAATCCAGCAATTGCCATGCGGATATCAGGGAATCCCTTCCGAAAAGCCCCAGGAATTTGGGGCTCCCCGCAAAAAGGTATCCCTCGCCGCTCCTCAATTCATCGATCTGCTTGGCCAGTCCGGCCCTGTCAGTTCCATAAGCCATTACTATCATTTAACGTTTTTTTTACAAAACCTATAAATATTTCTCTAGAGCAAATGAATGTAGGATGACCTCCTGCTTAAGGTACTATATATGGCCACCAAGGAACGGATGAAAATCGGGATCATCGCACCACCATTCCTGCCGATAGTATCCAACATGAGCGGATACGGCGGCACCGAGAGAGTAGTGGCCGAGCTCGCAAGGGGGCTTTCAAATAGGGGACACGATGTAACCCTCTTCGCTGCAGAGGGCTCCAGCATATCCTCATCTAATGTTAACGTCGTGACCGTCGGGCCTGCCCTGTGGTCCAAGTCGGAATCTGGCAGCCATATGGTAACTAACGAGCAGATAAAGGCAGGGATAAAGAGGTCGCTTGACGTCGCATACAGGAATGCGAAAGGACTAGACATAATACACTCCCATCTAGACGAAAGCCTGCAGGACAGGAGATTCGGCAGGATACCGACATTAAATACCATACACGGGGATGTGCGCTCAATGAGCGCGCAGGTAAGGAATGCTAGCTTCAACAACAGGCCCCTAGCCTTCATATCAAAATCGCAGGAGCGCATGGTTCCCACGGCGAACAGCATGGGCGTCATATACAATGGCATCAATCCGAATAGCATTACACCATCATACAAGCCGGGCGACTACCTGGTATTCCTTGGTAGGGTTTCACCGGAAAAGGGCATGCACGTGGCGCTCGATGTCGCTAAGGCCACCGGAACAAAGATAGTCGCAATGTACAGGGAACCTATACTCAACGATGGCGACGAGATTGCCAATTCCGACTGGCGCTACTACAAGGAGTACGTAAAGCCCAGGTTCGAGCTGTGCAACGGGCTTCTGGAGCGCGTTGTGGACCCTAAGGTTGAGGTCAGGGACCAGATACTGAGGGGCGCTCTCGCACTCATAGGCCCAAGCGGCGCCCCGCCATCCACATGGTCTGAGCCATTCGGGCTGTTCGTGGTCGAGGCCATGGCTAGCGGGACTCCCGCAATCGTATACAACAAAGGAGGCCCTGCTGAGATAGTGATTAATGGCGAGACCGGGTACATTGCCAAGTCCACCAGCGAAAAAGGCATAATAGCCGAGATGTCAAACGCAGTGGAAAAGCTTAAGGCCATGGGTGCATACCCAAGGCTGAAGTCCAGACTGCGCGTTGAGGAGCAGTTCTCAACCGATAAGATGGCCGAGGGATACGAGGATGCGTACAGGCGCGTGATGCGCAGGTTCGCAAGCGCGGGTGGCTTGATATTCTCGACGATATTGGGCGTACCGAAGAGCTTCACCGAACCGACCGCCCTGCTGAACACAGCCACAAGCCCATCAGGGAATTACATGCGGGACATGTTCTACCAGCAGTTCATATCAAACCTCAGGGTGCTGAGCATGATACCCAGCCAGGAGCTCCCTTACATAGTCGGCGCCGGAATATGCCTGTCGATATACCTGTACCGTGACATGTCCGTGAGGGCAAGGCACGCCTTCAATTGAGGCCCAGCCGTACTGCTCCGTATCAGCAAAAACGCAACTCAGCTGCGGGTTTTCCCGGCCGCGCTGAACGGGCCTATGAAACCCATGAACTCCACGCTGTTCCTTATGTAGCACCTTCTCCCCGACTTTCCCGTATGAAACCCAAGCCTCTCGAGCGTTATCGTGTCCATGGGGTCTGCATCGAGGTATATCCTCTTGCCGTCTGTACCGCCGCTGCAGTCGAATATCGCGCCGAAATAGCTTCCAGAGTATTCGTTCCTGTATTTGAATAGTTTGTCGCGCTCCGAGAGGGCCTTGTCCATAAGCTTCTTCAGCTTGGAGTTGCTTATCTCGGCCCTGGTCGCATTGCCTTTCTTTGCAATGGTTATAGCGTCGGTCTTGGTACCGAGCTCCATCACCGCTATGCGCACGAAGCGCTCTATCAAAATATAGTTTCCCGTCTGGAGGCATATCGCCCTGCTGTCCCTGCATCCGCACCTGTATAGCCCGAGCATGTAGCTCGTGTCCGGGCTGAGCGGCAGTTTCTTCGCCATGGTCCACACGATCAAAGAATAGATTAATGCCCAAGGTATTTATCAATGCCCCCGAAACCGCGCATGCCTTCGGCTGGGTCAAAAAAATCGCAGCCCTGAGATTTAATGAGAGAAATCGCCAACTTTCGCACACTTTCTTTTTCGAGGTGATCTATCCGCAGGTTCCCCTACGGATACCTTGTTATGCCTTAGCCCTCCTCACAGAACCCTAACTCGAAAATGCCCGAAGGCATTGCCTCACTAGGACCCCACTTGGGTGACTTGGCAGGCGGTGTGTGCAAGGAGCTGGGACATATTCACCGCTCGATAGTGACAAGCGATTACTAGGGATTCCAGCTTCATGAGGGCGAGTTTCAGCCCTCAATCCGAACTCGGGTTGGTTTTAGGGGATTTGCTCCGCCTCTCGGCGTTGCGTCTCATTGTGCCAACCTTTGTATGCCACGTGTTGCCCAGAAGATTCAGAGCATACTGACGTACCGTTGCCTTCTCCTTCCTTCTCTTTAAACAGAGGCGGTCCTAACAGAGTGCCCAGTGTGCCTCCACACCGGTTGCAACTGTCAGTGAAGGTCTCGCTCGTTACCGGACTTAACCGGACAGTTCACACCACGAGCTGACGATCGCCATGCACTACCTCTCGGCTCATCAGGCAAGATCTTTAGTCTGGCCTTCATCCTGCCGTCGCTTCTGGTAATATTTCCGACGTTGAATTCAATTAAACCGCAGCATCCACCCCTTGTGGTGCTCCCCCGCCAATTGCTTTAAGTTTCAATCTTGCGACCGTACTCCCCAGGCGGCAGACTTAACACTTGCGCTACGGTACTGCACCTATTCAAGATAAGTGCAACATCAGAGTCTGCATGATTTACTGCTAGGGCTACTCGGGTATCTAATCCGATTCGTTCTCCTAGCCTTCGCCCATCACTGTCGGATGCGTTCTAGTCAGGCGCCTTCGCCACCGTTAGTCCTTACAGGATTATAGGATTTTACCCCTCCCCCGTAAGTACTCCTGACCTCACCCGCTCCCTAGCAAACAGGTATCTCGTGCCCGCATTGATGTTGAGCACCAATATTTCACACGAGACGGTGTCTGCCAGCTACGAGCGCTTTAAGCCCAATAATCGTGGACACCACTTGTGCTGCCGGTATTACCGTGGCGGCTGCCACCGGTCTTGCCCAGCACTTATTCGCCAAGCTGACTAAACTTGGCAAAAGGTTCACCGAAGTGAACCGCTCAGATTCCCCCCATCACGCTTACGCGCATTGTGGAGTTTGCGCGCCTGCTGCACGCCGTAGCGCTAGGGCCCTTGTCTCAGTGCCCTTCTCGGGGCTCATGCTCTCACATCCCCTACAGGTTATTGGTTTGGTGGGCCGTTACCCCGCCAACAGCCTGATCCGCCGCAGTCTCATCGTAAAGCGGTAAGGTTCCAATTCGCCACCTTTTGGGCTATAGCTCCTTCCAGATGCCATAGCCTATGGGGCATTGTCCTCAGTTTCCCAAGGTTATTCCCCTCTTTACGGTAGATTGACCACGTGTTACTGAGCCGTACGCCGCCCAGCGAAGTCGCTGGGCTGACTTGCATGGCTGTCGAAATCTGATAGCAGTGTCCTCCAGCAGCATCGACTGGAGTCGATGCGCTCCCTTATGGAGTCTTGGCAATTGTTTAGCAATTGCGTTGCGATTTCTCTATTCATTTCTCAGGACTGCATCCAATTGCAAGCAGCAATTTTCACAAAGCACTCTAAGTCTAACAAGTAGAACTTAAAGAAACCGATAGTAATTGTGTCGGAAAGGGTATTTATATTTATCTGTCATTTCTTCCTATCTTTCTCCACGGGGATTCCCTGCCGCAAATAGCCCGGTATCTCGTATCTCGAGAATTCGCCGAACATGCATTTGCCGTACAGCAGCCTAGAGAGCGATTCCGCTATCATCTTCACCCCTGTAAGTGCGTTGTGCGGATGCGGCTCCTTTGGGAGGCCGCAGTAGCTGAACACCACATCGGAGTTTATGTCCGCCTGGCTCTCCCTCATCGGCGGCTTTACTCCCCTTAGCAGCATGTGGACGTATACAAGGCCATACGTGTCGACGGACCTGCCGGTTATCTTGCGCTCTATGCCATACTTATAGAACGCATGCTTCAGGAACCTTATGTCGGTCTGCACGTTGTGCCCAGCTATCGTCCTGTCTGGTATCTTGTCCATCCAGGCGCAGAGCTTCTCCAATGCGGCGTCCTCGCTAGGTTTCTTCCTGTCGCGTATGCTCTCCTCGGTGAATCCGTTGACCGCAAGCGCATCCGGGTGGAACTTCCCGTATTTCCTCAATCGGCATTCGGTGTAGAACTGGTTGTCGGGGTTGGAGAAATCGACCGCGCCTATGCTGAGTATAGAGTTCCTTCTGCTATCCAATCCTGAAAGCTCCATGTCCAGTATTATCATATATGCACCATCATGCCGTTGAACTGTATCTTACCGCGCTAAGGTATGCGGGAACCGGGTATGTGCCGTACTCCCTGGCGAGCTTGCTTCCGTGTAGCAGCCTCGAGAGCTCCTCGGCCTCTATCAGCGCTCCGTTGAGCGCATTGTGAGGTCTAGGCTCCTCGGGGAGGCCGCAGTACATCTGGACTACGCGGGAACTTATGCCTGAGCCGTTTCGCTCCATCGGCGGGGATATGCCCCTCGATGACATGTGCGCATAAGTTATTGCATGTATGTCCACGATCCTCTTTGGGAATGGGCTCTCTATCCCGTAATGCTCCAGAGCGAACTCTATGAAATAAACGTCCATGTGCAGGTTGTGCCCCGCAAGCGTCCTGTCCCCGATCCCGCGTGCCCAGCCAGTGAATTCGATCAACGTCCCCTTCTGCGGCTTCCTTGAACCGCTTTTTATCTCGTCCATGGAAAAGCCGTTTACCTTTAATGAATTTGGGTCTATTTCCGCGCCCTCGCGGATTCCGCACTCGGCATAGAACCTGTTTTCCGGGTTGGAGAAATCGACCGCGCCTATGCTGAGGAGCGAATGCTTCCATGGAACTGTGCCGCTGGTCTCAACGTCAAGAACTATCAATCTACCCCCGGATATATTATTGCCAAGCTCTGTTATTTATAGGCTAGCAATCCTACAGCTGGCGCAGCGCATCTATCGGCTCCATCTTCGAGGCCCTCCATGCGGGGTATACGCCTGCTACCATGCTGACCACTATCGCTATTACGAGGGCCATGACTATTGTCGATGCGGGGAACACCGGATGGAACGACAGCCCAGATGCGCCTCCCCCGCTTGATATGTATACCCCTCCGCCTCCTGCGTTTTTGCCGCCGCGCGGCGAAGCTCCCGATTGACTTGGAGCTCCGCTGTTCGCCCCGTGGCTGAACACCGCGGCAAGCCCATACGATGCGCCGGCGCCGAAGGCTATGCCTATGATGCCGCCGATGAACCCTATTATCAATGCCTGCGACAGGAATATCATCAGTATGTCCTTGTTCTTGAACCCAACGGACTTCATTATCCCTATCTCGTGTATTCTTTCATATACCGCGATGAGCATGATGTTCATGATGCCTATCGCGGCGACTAGGAGCGATACTCCCGCGATCGCGCCGAACAGAAGACCGAGCGAGCCCGTGATAGTGGATACCGTTGATAGTATGGATGCGATCGTTATTACCCTGACGCTGCTGCCGTATATGTTCGTTATCAGCGATGCTGTTGCATTGACGCTACTCGCATTGGATGCGGTAAGGAATATGTCGTTGAATGATTGCCTTCCGGTTATGATCTCCGCAGCGGGGAGGGACAGGAATACCGAAGTGTCTATTGGGACTATCGAGCTCGCATGGCTTGGCAGTATGCCTATGACCGGAAGCGTAATCGATTTACCACCGCCGGGACCCGCGAACGCCTTAAGCGTGGCGCTCTGGCCCACCTCCACCTTCTGCAATCCAGCCGCAACCGCCGGGAATGCTACGCTATGGCCGAGCACGGCCTCAGGCGTTATCGTATCCGGATATATGGCACCTTGGTAAAGGGTAACGTTGCCGCCGAGCAGCTTATTCAATCCGCTGCCGGTTGTGCCTATCACCGTTACGGAAATGTTCTGGTTGCCTGCATACAGGTCCGCGCTTCCGGTGAGTATTGGCACAGCATCAGTGACGTTGGGCAGCGCGGCAACTCTCGCAAGGTCCGCGGCCGTGAATCCTGTCGCTCCACCTGACATCATGACTATCGAAGTGGGTCCCAGGGAGTTGAGCTGCGAGCTTATGCTCTGGCTGATCCCCGCGGTCACTGAGGTAAGCGCGACTATCGCCGCCACGCCTATCATGACCATGACTATCGTCAAGGCGGTCCTTACCTTCTTCTCCCTAAGGTCCTTGTAGCTCAGCCAAAGGACGTCCTGTACTTCCATCTAAACCAATCACTTCACTTGTCCTTGTCCCTTGAGCGCAGGTCCTTCAGGCGCCTGTGCTCGTCCTTCAATAGCTTGTGCTTCTTCCTCTCCATGAGGTATAGCACTGATACTATCACGACAATGATTATGAGTACCAATGCGACAACACCGCCGCCGCCCCTCTTGCCATTCGCCCTGATCTGCGTTCCCCCAGGGCCTGTTACTACCAGCCCATTCGCGTTAAGGGGCCTGCTGATCTCTACGGGCACGTAGACAACGGAGCTCAGGTTCTGCCTCAGGCTGTTCAGGTAGCTTATGCGCACCGGTACCGTGTAGTTGCCCGGCTTGAGGGATCCCTGCGAAGAAAGGGTTATCGTCACCGGGGTCTGCGTATCTACCCCTATGTCGCCTACGAATACCGAATTGGAGCCATATGGCTCGAATCCTTGGGTGGGCACCGCAGCTGCGGTTACCGCTGATGCCTTTGATGTACCTATGTCAGTGAGCACCATGGAAACGGAGAATATGCTTCCTGGTGTCGGGATGCTCGGCGATAGGGTTATGCTGGAAGATGTTATGTTTATGAGCCCGCTCGAGAGCACTATTGGGTTGACGGACACCTGCTCGAGGCTCGTGCCGTTGTACAGGCTTATCGAGATGTTTATAGGGAAGGACTGCGATGCGTTGTTGTACACGAAGAGCCTCTGCGATATGTAAGCGGTGCTGTGCGGCAATATTTTCCTTACCTGCACTGGCTGCGCCCCGAGGAATGTTCCATCATTCTGCGGCAGCGCCGAATGTATCGAGAGGTAGTTGAGCGTGGTGTTGCCCGTGTTGGCCAACCCGAATGTCACGTTCTGTATCATATCGGATACCAGGTATTCAGGGGATACGTTAACGCTCAGCGCAGTCGGGCATGTCTCCGTTCCGAAGCTTATGTTCCTGACCTCGCTGTCCGAATAGAGTGTGAGGTACTGGTAGTTTATCCCTATCCCAGTGGATATCAGCGACGAGGCATTGAGGCTCACGAATATGTGCATCGGCACTACTGTTGTGTTGTTCGCAGTCACATTGACAGCGCTGACCGTTCCGTTACCAACAGTATAAGCAGACCTTGAATTGACTATGCTGAGCTGCAGCGATTCCATCGTGGCCGCGCCCCTAGGAGTCTTTATCGCTATCGGCACGTTGTTTATCATCCCCTTGCACAGTATTATCGAGTTAGTGCTTATCTGGAAATTCGGAGGCGGAGGGACCGGTGAAGGGCCGCTCGTGCCCGCGAATGCGCCGGTCGCCAGGACCGTTGCCATTACCGCCATTGCCAGCAGCATGCTTGTCTTGTTCATTTCAATACCTCTATTTTCTCTATCCTGCCATCCCTTATGTGGATGGCTCTATCGCAATACTTCGTGATATCGGGGTTGTGGGTAACCATTACTATCGTTACCCCGCTCTCCTTGCATATCTTCCTGAACAGCTTCACCACATCGTCGCCGGATTTCGTATCCAGGTTGCCCGTAGGCTCGTCAGCGAGCACAAGGCTGGGTCTGTTGACCAACGCCCTTGCTATGGCGACCCTCTGCTGCTGCCCGCCGCTTAGCTGCGTGGGCTTCATTTTGCTCCTGTCCGATAGTCCCAGCTGCGAGAGCATGTCAAGCGCCTTCTCCTCCCTCTCGTGTGCAGGTATGTTAGATGCCATCATCGGCAATTCCACGTTTGCCTGCGCAGACAGACCGTTTATCAGGTTGAATGCCTGGAAAACGAAGCCCAACTTCCTGTTCCTGAACGCGGCGAGCCTGTTGCCGTCCATTTCCGACGTTGCAACGCCGTCTATGTACACCTCCCCCATTGTCGGCCTGTCTATGGTGCCAAGAACATTCATGAGCGTCGACTTGCCGCTTCCCGAAGGCCCAACTATAGCGGCGAACTCCCCCTCTTTCAACTCGAACGATACGTCTATGAGCGCATCTACCTCGACGCTTCCGGATTTGTACACCTTAGATACGTCCCTGACAACAACTGCGTTAGTCCTTGAATCGCGTACCATTGAGAACCCCAACAGTGACATTATTTACCTCGTTACTCTCTTTTAAACCTATGCAATCTGTTAGGTTAAGCTACGCGAAACAGAGATGCTCACGTTATTTAATATTCCAATCCCATTCCAATCCATGGCCGTGCAGGATGCGCCATCGAGGGGTTTTAGGAGTTCCCATGAGTTTGAGGCATGGCTCGATCGGAACCATATGAAATCAAATGGCCTGTGGCTCAAGGTGTACAGGAAGTCAAATGGCCCAAACGCCTTGAAGAGTGCGGAGATAGTCGATGCGCTGCTGTGCTACGGCTGGATAACCGGGCAGGCGCGGAAGGGAACCGGCGAGTATACCCTATGGTGGATATGCCCTCGGAGGAAAGGCAGCCTCTGGTCTAAGGCCAACAAGGCCCGCGCGGAGCGTTTGATAAGGGAGAAGCGCATGAGGCCCTCCGGGATGCTCGAGGTGGAGCGCGCCAGCGCGGCCGGCCGGTGGGAACGTGCATACAGCCCCAAGAGCTCCGCATCCCTCCCAAAGGACTTCCTTAACGCTGTGTCGCGCAACAGGAAGGCGAACGCATTCCT
The DNA here is from genome assembly GCA_021829015.1 of Microcaldota archaeon. Next base: position 10,355 of record JAJZOJ010000013.1, read on the forward strand.
CAAGACGCTCAACAAGAGCAACGTCTATCCGATAGTGTTCAGGTTGGAGACAGCTACAACGGAAGAGAAAAGAAAGGCTAAAATATCGGGCATAATAAAAATGCTTGAGGAGGGCAGGAAGTTCCATTGAGAATTCTGCACAATCCACACGGCCTAATCCGGAAATAATGCGATGTGATACGTTGAACGAAAACAGGATACTTTTCATACTGGTACTGGGCACACTCATGGGCGCGGTGGACACGACGATAGTGCTGCTTGCTATACCTGCGATGACGCAGGGACTGCACACCGGATTGGCCACGACAATATGGACGATAATCATATACCTGCTGGTGCTTGCTGTCTCCACGACACAGCTTGGCAGGATAGGTGACATGTACGGCCGCAGCAAGATGTTCAACGTGGGGTTCGCGGTATTCACCTTTGGCTCCCTGCTTTGCGGGCTGGCACCATCGGGAGGAGCGCTTGTAGGATTCAGGGCATTGCAGGCGATAGGCGGCGCCCTGGTCGAGGCCAATAGCGGCGCGATAATAGCGGACACATTCGCCAGGGACAGGAGGGGCCGCGCATACGGGTACACCAGCCTGGGTTGGAGCATTGGCGCGGTTCTTGGGATAGTCCTCGGCGGAATAATAACAACGTTCGTGGGATGGAGATTCATATTCCTAGTCAACGTGCCGATAGGCATAGCAGCGACGATACTCGGATTCAGGTATGTCAAGGACAAGAACATCACAAGGGCTAAGATGGACCTTCCAGGGATGGCAACCCTTGGCGCGGCTCTCGGGCTCATATCATATGGTCTCGTCAACTTCGCATCGATTGGCGCCAACACGCTCAACATGGCCATGGTCGCGATCGGCGGAATACTCATACCCGTATTCATATACCTCGAATCCATCGCGGCAAGCCCTATGATAAACCTCAATGCCTTCAAGCACAAGGTACTCAGGTACTCGATCTTTGCTTCATTCCTCCAGGCGCTCGCATACCTGTCGGTCACGTTCTTGATAATAATGTACCTGCAGGGGATACGCGGCCTCTCCCCCTTCTATGCGGCCCTCGTGCTGGTCCCGGGCTACATAGTGAGCAGCATACTGGCCCCGAGGATGGGGAAGCTGTCCGACAGGATAGGCGCTAGGATACTTGCGACCGTTGGAATAGCGCTCATGGCCGCCACTGTGCTCGTATACCTAACATTAACAATAAGCAGCAGCCTATACATCATAATAGGCGCCACGATAATATCCGGAATAGGATCAGCGATGTTCTGGCCCGCAAACAGCAGCGCGGTAATGGCGCATGCATCGCAGGAGAGCCACGGTAGTGTTTCCGGACTCTTGAGGACCATGGGCAGCATAGGTACCCTCGGCAGCTACGTGCTCTCGATAACCGCCGCCTCCCTTGCGGTATCAAGAGCTACTGCATTCAAGATATTCATAGGCACGTCGACGCTTATAGGCGGCGTGTCACAGAAGTTCCTTGTAGGGATAGATGCGGCATTGATAGTATCTTTCGTATTGCTGGTGATTGCAGGATTGCTCTCGTCTTTCAGGGGCAAGGACGAAAGGTCCACGCCACAGCCTGAACATCATGAAAAGAAATGAGCGTGTCATTACGGCAGCAGCTTCTCCCTGCTTATCAGTCTGTCGGAAGCCCTGAGGAACGCCAGCGAGACCATCGCTATTATGATAGTCACGGCGATGTCCGCATGCAACGCGGTCTCGAACGGCAAAAGTATCGCGGTAACATATGCAGGCAAAGTCGCCAGCCATCCGACCAGGAATCCTAGGGGCTGGTTGCTTCCTGCCCTTGTCTTCTGCAGGGAGCTGAATGCCATCATCGCCATGACCATGAATGCCAGCACCGCAAGTGCGAATGGAAGTGTGATCAGCTGCACTGGGAGCAGTAGCACGGCAGCCGCCGTTCCATAAATAATACTTATGTAGACTACATCCAGCACCACGAAGGCCGCCTCGATCACCAACGCGAGCAGGAGCGTCGCCTTCAGGTACCTCATGTATATGTCCTTCTGCGTCATCCCAAGGGATAGGAAGTACTCGAATACTCCGTTGTTCTTGTCGTATACGAAAAGTATCAGCACCGAAGTGGACACCATGAGCGCGGGTATAATGTCTAATGGAATCGCTATGAATGGGATTCCGGAGCCAGGTCCCGAAGTAGCTATCTTTGCAATGGAGTTGGCCGCGATTGCGTTTGCAGCGACGGAGTTCGATGCGGTGGAATTCGATGCATTGTGACGTACTCCAGAGTAGTATGCGGGGTTCCATACCACTATTGCGAGGGCCATGAATACCACCGTCATTATCGCATAGGTCTTGCTTATCCCGAGGGCCCTCCTTATCGTGACGATGGTCGGGGAATTGCCAATGCCTTTTCTGTGAGAATCGTCCATGTCAATCGCCATCATTCCCGAACAGCTCCTGCAGCGGATTGTCCAGCTCCCTCATCTCTGTGACGAGTATCCCCCTCTCCACTATCTTCCTGAGCGCGAGCCCCGCATCCTCCGGCTTAGAAACCGTCAGCACGTAGTAGCCGCTGCTGTCCTTCCTAGCATCGACTATCTTCGTTATGTCCTTGGATGCCTTTATCCCTACCCTGTATTCCCTGGACCTGATGTTGGATATCTTGTCGAACATCGCCAGCTTCCCCTCCTTTATGAGTACCAGGTTCATGCCTATGTCGCTCGCCTCGTACAGGTTGTGCGAGGAATATAGGACAAGCTTGTCCTTGCTGAGCCTGAGTATTATGTCCCTTATCTCCTTGGACAGCCCGGGATCAAGGTTTGCCGTGGGTTCGTCAAGCAGGTATAGGCTCCTCTCCTTCAGGAATACCTTCGCTATCGAGACCCTCTTCTTCTGCCCCTGCGAAAGCTCAGATATCCTCTTGCTCCTCATGCCGTCAAGTCCCAGCATGCCTATCACCCTTTCAGGATCCCCTCCCTCGATCTGCGAATAGAACTCGAGCGCTTCCCACACGCTCATCTCCTCGGGCAGCGCATTGAAGTGGGAAAGGTAGTTTATGCTGCCTTTCAGCTCGCTGGAGGATATCTCCTTCCCGTCCAGCAGCACCTTCCCTTTCATCGGCTCCAGTATGCCCGCAATCGTCCTGAAAAGGGTCGTCTTGCCCGCTCCGTTCGGCCCTAGAACCACGTAGACCGACGATTCCTTGGCGGTGAAGCTTATGTTGTGCAGCACCGCCTTGCCCTCGTAACCTGAATCCACCCCCTCAAGCTGCAGTGTGTGCATGCCATGACCTTAACCTAGCATATGTAAAACAACAATAAAAGGATACGCAAGGCGCAGGCAGTTGGGCATGCATCATGTGCACATCGTGCTTTTCTGCCTTGTGCGCATTTATGCATCTCGCCTGGGGAAACAGAGCTCTCAATCCTCAACTGCAACCTTTCCATAACCTCCCCGATGTTGCTGCCGCCGTACATCACCCCTGCTTATTGGTGAAATCAGCATTCGACCTGTCATTCGGCCGGGTTGTCCTTCTTTATCTTTACCTTGGTCGTTGCCAATAACAGGCTCCCTATTATGTTCGTGAGTATCAGCAGCAGGAACGATATGTTTTAGTATTCAAACGTATTTTCTCCACAGCGCCTCTACCAGAAAGCTGCCAAATAGTATCGCAAAGAAGATAAGCCAATAGTAATTCCAATTGAAGGCTGAGATAATTCCAAGCACCCCAAAGAAACCGACAATTCCAAGTGCCGGGAAGAGCAATCCGTCTATTTTGCAATGGACTCTGCCGCAGTGCCTACCGTTGATAAAGCATCCTATGCCCATCCATATAACAGCCATTGCCCATATTGTGCCTGCCAAAACTAGAGATAATAGATTGAAATCGTAAGCTAGCCCGAATGCGATTGCTATCAGGCCAGGAAACCACCACATCCAAAAAGCGAAATTAGTGTGTTCCAGGTCCTTTTTAGCATTAATATTATTTGTAATTCGCCTAGCCATGCTGTCTATCTAGCAAGTAAGCATTTAATACGATATAGTTAGAGATTCATGCCCCTGCTCCGTCGTAAACGTGAGTTGGACTCGGCGGACGTCAGCATTTGAGTGTACTGTACAAACACTATTGTTCACTATTACTTACCATCATTGTATGTTGAAAAGGTGTTTATCCAGTCTATATTCCTTCCTTTTTCTTTATAGACGTATGACTTTAATATTAAAAATCCAGATCCTTTAAGAAAGTCTAAAAATTCACTTTTTGTATAATAGGCATAGAAACGCCTATTACCCTCACTATCAATAGCTATTTCCTCTCCTTTCCCACTTTTTACACTTATAAATAAAATCCCATTTTTCTTCAGGACACGTTTAAATTCTCTTAATACTGCTTTTGCATTGCTTTTCTTAATATGTAAAATTGAAGCTGACGCCCATATCCCATCAAAAGTATTTTTCTTAAATTTCAAATGCTGCATCTTCATATATCGGAAATGTCCTGCCAAGACTCTTTTCTTAGCCTCCTTTAACATAGATTTTGAATAATCTATACTTATTACGTTATAACCATCTCTAATAAAACATAATGTATCTCTACCAGCCCCACATCCAGCGTCGAGTATTAAAGACCTATTTTTACAGAGTTTTTCAAATTGCATCCTCTCTCTTTTCATTAATGATGTATCAAAAAACCGAGACGCCCAACTACCAGCTATTCTGTTATATGTTTCTCTTGTAACTTCGTCTGTGCGCTTCATGAAATCATCTATTTTAGGTATCTTTGGTGTTCCTTTATATATCTCCTAAAGAACCAAAGTACAAATATCGAATCAATTTTCTTCACTTGTGCCCTTTCTAAAGCATTGTAATAGCTTACTCTATTTTTGTAAGATATATTGAGCATTGGATAGCCAAGCTTGTTTAAAATAAAGTTCATAACAAGTCGTGATAACCTTCCATTTCCATCTATGAACGGATGTACTGTAACGAATTTTAAATGCGCAAGCGCAGCTAACTCAACAGGATGCATTTTCATTTTGTTTTTATTGTACCAGCTAAAAAAATCATCAAGTAATG
>JAJZOJ010000033.1 GCA_021829015.1 Microcaldota archaeon
TATCTTTGCCTGCGTAGCCCTAGAGAGCTTCTCCACGTCGCTCTTCTTTACCCTCCTCACCGCGATTATTCCCGCCTTTGCGAGGAAGTGCTGTGCGACGTCGTCTATGCCCTTCTGGGTGAAGACGACATTCGCGCCGCTCTTGCCTATCTTCTCGACCATCTCCCTGAGGGTGCGCTCCTCCTGCTGCAGGAAAGCCTGCATCTGGTCCGGCGAGGTTATCTCTATCCTTGCATCGGTTTCCGTCTTCTCTATCTCCAGCGCTACGTCAAGCAGCGCTATCTTGGCGTCCTTCACGGACTTCGGCATCCCCGGATGGGCTATCTCCTTGTCGATCAGCACGCCGTTTATGAACTGCGTATCGGAGACGCTGCCGCCGGCCTTCTTCTCCACCTTTATGAAGTCGTGGTCTATGACCAGCTTCCCGCTCGCGTCCTTCTCCATTACCTGCTTTACCGCCCTTATGACCATGTTCCCGAGGAGCGCCTTGGTGTCGTCATCCCCTACGTTCTTGGAGCCCATGGACACCATGGCTATCTTGAGAAGCGTGCTCTCGTCCTTGGAGTCCACGTCCTTTGCGTTGGCCTCGAGTATGCTGTTCGCCTTGTTTGCGGCCATCTTGTACCCGCGTATTATCGTCGTAGGGTGTATTCCCTGCTCGAGAAGGTCCCCTGCGCCCTTCAGCAGCTCCCCAGCGAGTATAACCACGCTGGTAGTGCCGTCCCCCACTTCCTTGTCCTGCGTCTTGGCTATGTTAACCATTATCTTCGCTACCGGGTGCTCGACGTTCATCTCCTCGAGTATGGTAGCCCCGTCGTTGGTTATGACCACGTCGCCGAGGTCGCTGACCATCATCTTGTCCATCCCCTTCGGGCCCAGGGTCGTCTTGACCGCGCCAGCCACTGCTACAGCTACGGCTATGTTGGTCCTCTGCGCGTCCCTTCCAAGGAGCCTGTTCGCCCCTTCCGGTAGTAATAGTACCTGCTGTCCACCTAGATTATTTTCTGCCATTGTATCACTTTGAGTCTTAAATATGAACGTGAGCTGCGGACTAGCGAATGCGATCGAGAATAACCAGCAATCAGTAGTCCCATACTGCTGCAGGCCCTATGCCCGCAATTACGATAGTATATATCACGATTAAATATTTAAGATTTGTGCTGTCACTGCTCTCGTAATATTCCATCAGCTATCCTGCCGAATTCCTCCATTATGGCCTTGTCCTCAATAACTGGAACCTTTCCGGAATCGCTGTAGGAATCGTATGCGCTGTTCTCCCTAACCGTCCCGATAATCCTGGAATCCAGGGCCTTCGCCGCCTCTGCGGTGCTCTCGCTCGCCTCTCCCCTTGACATGTTCTCGACAATTCCCATTATAGGGGCGTTCAGCCTTTTCGCCATTATGCCAGACTTGATGGAATTGACAGCCGCGGTCCGCTGGGGCGTAGTCACTATTATGAACCCGTCCAGCTCCATGAGCTGCATTATCGTCAGCGGGCTGTCGGAGGTGCCCGGGGCCAGGTCTATTATCAGATAATCCAGCTCCCCCCAGTCTGTATTCTCAAGGAAGTCCCCTATCATCTTGACTATCATTGGGCCTCGCCATATTATCGGCCTGCTGGAATCGTCGACGATCATCGCTGTCGAGGCTATCCTCACCCCGTCCTTCACGAAAGGCTTGAGAGGGAACCCAGAGGTATCCATCCTATCCCGTATGCCTAGGAACAGGGGCACATTCGGCGTGTCTATGTCCGCATCGAGTATGCCTACCCTCTTTCCTGCACCGCTTAACGCATACGCGAGGTTTATCGCAACGGTGGTCTTGCCGACCCCCCCCTTTGCGCTGTACACCCCTATCCTGTGCTTTATGTTCGAGAGCGCCGCCCTTATCCTCTCCTTCTGCCTTATCACGTTGACAAATGAGGGGTGCATCTGCTGTTTCTCCTGCTCGGCCATCAATAGCCTTACGTCTTTAAATTATAAAAACATCAGGTGGGCAACCTAATATGATTAAATAACTTTGCACGCATAAAATAGATTTACACTGATATATCTATTTATAGGCGAGAAAATGAAGATAAGCGAGTTAAAGGTCGGCGCCAGCAACGTTACTGTGCAGGCAAAGGTAACACAGAAGGATTCACCAAGGGAGGTTGTGACGAAGTACGGGAAGAGGCTAAGCGTCGCAAACATAACCCTGCAGGACGATACCGGATCGATATCCATGTCGTTGTGGGGCAATGACATAAACACCGTTGACGTGGGCGACACAATAGAGGTCGCAAACGGGTATGTTAACGAGTTCAGGGGCACGCCACAGCTTTCCTCGGGCAAGTTCGGCAAGATAACCGTGGTAGAGAAGGGTGCAGGCGGCTCATCCGAGGGTGAAGGAAGCGGAGGCGAGTTCTCCGAATCCGATGACAACTACGGGGAATCGGAGGACTGATTCCCTACAGTAACCCTTGCGGGCTGAATTGCGTGCGTGCAGGGCCTGCGCCCTGCACCAGGCACTACTTCTTTACTTCTTCCAGTACCTCATGGTATAGAACAGCAGCAGCATTCCTAGTATTACCCCGAACCAGAGCGTGGCTATCCTTGCCATTATCGTGACCGCCGAGCTGACCGCGGGGCCAATGCCCAGCATGCTGCCGGAAAGGGCGACTATCGTCGCGTCAGCTACCCCTATGCTGCCTGGGAGGGCTGAGGCCATGCCGAATATCTGCGAGGTGGAGAATATGAAGAATGATACCGCAGCCCCTGGGCGAACACCTACCGCAAGAAACGAGAAATACAATCCCAGGGAATTGAGGATGTCCGCTGGTATGGTGAATGCCAGGGACCCTAGGTATATGCTAGGCCTGTTTAGCCTGTTCTGCGATACGTAATACCTGTCGCCGTGCTCCTCGAGCTTCCTGAGTATGCGCCCCTTTTTCTTCCTAGACTTTATCGCATTGAAGACCCACGGGTTTATGACTATTATGAACGGAACAAGCAGCACGGCGACGAACAGCAGCACGTAGCCCACGTACCTACCTATGTAAAGCGCGGTGACAACCGCTATGAGCGCGAATCCGAAGAAGTCCGTGAAAAGGTCCATCGTGACTATCGGCACGATGCTCATGAACTTGATTTTCGTGACCTTCTTCAGCGTATATGCGGCGATTATGTGCCCTACCCTTCCAGGGGTAAGCTCCATGCTATACGAAGACAGGTATATCAGGAAGCTCTTGAACTGGTCCACCTTTATGCCCAGTATCCGCATGTAGTAGGACCACTTGCCGTACCTTGCCACATAGCCTGCGAACACGCACACGAACGCCAGGGAGTAAAGCTCCATGTTGGCATGCGCTATGACGCTGAGCACGCTGGAGAACCCTCCGAAAATCGCTACGGCGATGAAGACGCCAAAACTCGCGAGAAGGCCAACAAGAACGAAAATACGCAGCCTGTGTATTAGCCTTACGTATTCCTCCCTGCGTACCATGCTCCTTGGCATGGAAGGGACGATCCCGCTACGCTTCCTCCTCGACACATCAGCGCCTTATGGTATCCAAGAATATACTCTCATACTGCTTTGCAATCCTGTCCCAGTTGAACCTCCTTATCATGCGCATCCTGCCTCTCCTTGCCCTCTTGAGGGCGCTTCCCCTGTTGTCAAGCACATAGCTTATCTTCTTCATTATGCTATTAGAGCTTTTTGGCCTTGCATACAGGCCGTCATCCCCCATTATCTCCGGTATGCCTCCAGTCCTGGAGGCTATCGAAGGCAGCTCGCATGCCATCGCCTCAAGAAGCGCAAGCCCTGCAGGCTCATAAAGCGAGGGCAGCACGAACATGCTGCTCGCATTGTAGTGCCTCATCACCCCAACATCGTCCAGCCCGTATATTATCCTGAACCTGTCGTGCATGCCGAGGTCGCGTGCGTATTCGGTCAATTGCCTCTTCAGCGGCCCCCCTCCTATTATGAGCAGATTGATGTCCTCCCCTTTCCTTACGAGCTCGGATACCGCCTTGATCAGGTAGACGTGGCCCTTCTGCTGCGCCAGCCTGCCGTTTGTCACTATCGTGGACCCTGACTTGAATCCCAGATGCCTCTCCGTATGCTCTATCTCCCTGCCTGACCTGCGCATGAATACGTTGCAGTCCACGCCATTGTACACGAGATGCGTCCTGCCCCTGTCGATACTCGGCACGGTGCTCCTTATGGTGTATTCCGAAACCCCTGTGATGACATCCGCAGCATGCATGAGCTTCCTTCCCCACAGCCAGTCGTAGAACCTGCCCATGTCGTCGGTCAGCTGGCTTATGTTCTTCGGCTTGGCGTTGTGTATCGTAAGCGCCAGTTTGCGGTCCATTCCCTTGACTGTCCTTACGGTGTCCTCGAAGAACTGGTACCTGTTGTTTATGTGGTAAATGTCGCAGTCTGCCTTCCTCAGCTCTTTCACGAGCCCGTCGAAGAAGAGGAAGGGCATCGGGAATATCGGTATGTGCTCGTGCAGCGAGCGAAGCCTTACGACGCGTATGCCCATCACCTCCTCGACGGAGTAATGGTTGCTGCTCCTGTCCGCGGAGGTTATGACCGTTATGTTGTGCCTCTTTGCAAGCCTCCTGTATACCTCAAGGAGCACCTTCTCCGTGCCACCCTTGTAAGGGTGAAAGAACGGGTTAAGCACGCATATGTCCAACAAATACACCATTCACGAAGACTCAATCCCGCCGCTACACAAGCTCATTTAAGTAATAAATATTTTTGTAGGGCGCCTGAAACCGTTTCATAGTTAAGTATATATACGGTTTCTCCTCTGTAATAAGCGATGCGACCGGGAAAGAACATCATAGTGCTGCTATTGGACACCCTAAGGTCCCAGGACCTGGGCGCGATGACCGCGCTGGGCTCCATGGCCAGGGGCGCGACCAACTACGAGCGTGCGGTCTCCCCAGGAACATGGACCGCACCCGCACATGCGTCTATATTCACCGACAGGAAGGTCTCGGAAATAAGGGAGGTCTCGCAGGACTTCCTGTCTAACGGCACATACAAGATAGACCCGTGGATGGTGAAGACGAAGTTCCTCCCTAACGGGGCTAGCACGCTTGCGTCGAACATGTCTGGACTGGGCTACGGCACTACTCTGCTGTCGAACAATCCGTTCCTGACCAGCCACACCAACCTTGCATCCGGATTCGACAGAATCTATGACCTGTGGATGAGCTCCAACATAAAGTACGACAGGTCCCTGGCATCGAAGTTCAGGTTTGTATCCGACAGGGGTGCCGCTGCAAGGGCGGCGGTGATAAACACGGGCTACGCCCTCACGAGGATGCTCCCAAGCAGGGAGATGGACTGGCTTTACATGCGCCTCAGGCGAACGATGCGCGAGCACGCCGCGAAGATAGACGGCACGTACCGGCTTGACAGGGGCATACGGGACACGAACAGGACGCTTTTCAACATGCTCTCCCGCAACAGGAACTACAAGCCCCAGTTCATGTTCATAAACTGCATAGAGGCCCATGAGAACTATCCTGTCAGGAAAGAAGGGATAGTGCAGGACAAATGGCTCTACATGAGCGGCATAGAGGAGATGAGCGATTACAACATGAACGAGCTCCACAGGGCGTATCTCAGGAGATTGAGGTACCTCGACAAGTCCGTAAGGGCAATGATATCAGGGCTCAGGGCAAGCGGCATGCTGGACAATGCGACCCTTGTCGTAACTTCGGACCACGGGCAGGCTTTCGGGGAGCACGGCCAGCTGTACCACTCCCTGGCGCCGTATGAGCAGATCTCCAGAGTGCCGCTCATAGCGGCAAACTACGAAAACGGGAAAATGGTTCGCTTCAGGGACAGGGTGGATACTCCCGTATCCGTGTCATCGCTTAATGCGGCCCTGCTGGATCTTGCCACGGGAAGGCACGAGATGCTTAACGGGAACCTGAGGCGCTCGCGCTTCGTAATATGCGAGCATACCGGGATAAGCGAGGGGTGGGACGAGAAGCTGCTTAGGATGCTTGCGCCCAGGTCCGAGAAGGCCAGGATGATACTCAATGCCAAAACCAGGAACAACGCGAGGGCAACTGCTGTATATCGCGGCAACCTGAAGCTGATGCACCACTTCGGGTCGAGGAAGGACGAGCTCTACGACATATCAAAGGATCCCGAGGAATCGACCAACATAATAGACGCCAACAGAACAGCAGCCCACGCAATGGCCGCGGCGGCATGATAAACAATTATCAGGATACCTGAGATTCTATTGACTTCACATACCCCTCCTTGCACACGCTCGCCGTGGAATTTATCGTGGCGTTGCTCATGCATATGTATGCGGTGAATATGTTCGCGCCGCCTATTACGCCCTGCGCGACAGGTGTATTAGGATTGCTCATGTTGGCTATTATCTGCTGCCAGTCGTATCCGCTTAGGAGCTGGGGGCTTATTACCGCCCCGCTCTGTATGCTCCTGTTCCCGAAGTCTATGAATGGTATCCCAGTCCCATACCTGCCATAAAGATACCTCTGCATTGGCGTGAAGTCCGCGGCTGTGTTGTTGCCGCCCTGCCTGTTGAATATCTCCGTTGCCGAAAGGCCGATGATGCTGCTCCTGTAGGTGTAGTTGTCAAATGAGAATGTAGCAGTGTTCGCGAAACTGTCGCTCGAGCTTGAGCGCATGTACGAAAGGCTCGTGAAGTTCCCGAACCTCATGAGCGCAAGTATAAGGCTCCATCTTGTGACGGCGCAGAACGGGCAGAAGTCCCCTCCCACGTATATAACTCCAGGCTTCCCTGATATTATCAACGGGGAGTCGTTTATCTGCTTCGGAAGGTTGCTGTTTGGCCCTGACATGGAAACTATTCCAACCCCTACTTTCGATGCCGTAGAAACGTTGTCGGCTATTGCCTGCATCTCCGTCAATTGGGAACTGCTTACCTGCTTCCCGCACTCAGTGCATCCGCCGTAATTGAGCGAAAGGTATGCTGCGACCGCGACTATTATTATGACCGTGACCGCGATGTAGACCATGTGCTCCTTCTTTAGGGCTGCCATGTTAGTTTATGCCGAGGGAAACTATTTATACTCATGCTGGCGCAGCAACAACTTACCAGGCACATTTAAAGTCTTTGCACCCATAAAATAAAACATGCAGACCACCCTAGTGCAGATTCTGCACTCAATAGCGATAGGGATAGTGCAGGGCATATCCGAATGGCTCCCGATAAGCAGCAAGACCCAGGTGCTCATAGCATCGACCTATCTGCTTAACCTCAACTTCCAGCAGGCTTACACCTTCGGGCTGTTCATGGAGATAGGCACTATACTCGCTGCAGTGATCTACTTCAGGAAGGACCTCATCAATCTGATAAAGGTGCTCATGGGTTCCAAGGACCGCCACAGCATCGCGCTGTTCAAGTACGTGCTGGTAACTATAATACTCACTGGGATAATCGGCGCCCCGCTTTACCTTGTCGCCGATTCGATAAAGGGGATATCGATAGGAATACCGATGATACTTATAGGCGCGATACTCATTGCCGATGCGATACTGATAGGGTACTCAAAACGCGCCCACGGCGCAGCCAGCCATCTCAAGAAGTTCAATGACCTGGGGCTCAAGGACTACGCCGCCGTAGGGGTCGTCCAGGGCATAGCCGCTCTTCCAGGGGTCAGCAGGTCGGGCATAACGACAAGCGCGATGCTCATAATGGGCATAGAGCCAGACGAAGCATTCCACCTATCATTCCTTACTGGGATATTCGCCTCGATCGCCGCATTCGGGCTCACAATGGTCGTGTCAAGGTCGAACGTCAAGGCCGCCCTAGCGGGCATCGGACTTCCCGGACTCGTAGTCGCGATAGCGGTGTCAACGCTCATAAGCATATTCCTGATAGACTTCCTGATAAAAGTGGCAGGCAAGTCGAAGATGAAGTACATAACAGCGGCGCTTGGCATAATAGCGATAGCGAGCGGCCTAGTGTACATATTCTTTAAGGTATAACGTGCAAAACGCATTATAATGTGACCGTACCAATCATAAGTGCGGGGTTGTAGCGTAATTTGGCAGCGCGGCAGGCTCCAGATGTTTATATGTAACTTGAGCTTAATGCGATGATGAGGATCTGGAATGCAGAAAAATCATGAAGTAACCTGCAAATCCGAGTTCAAATCTCGGCAACCCCAAACCCTGTGGTATGATGGGCAACCAAAAATTCTACATAGGCGTCAAGGCGCTCATCAGCGATGATAATGGAAGAATACTGCTCCTTAGAAAGGTGCCAAGCAAATCCGCCAGCGGGAAGCCCTCATGGGACCTTCCCGGAGGCAGAATCGCAAGCGGCAACATAAAACAGACCCTATTGAGGGAAGCGAAGGAAGAATTAGGGCAGCCGATAACCGTTGGGAAGATAGCTTTCGCCGCAATCCCTGACTTCAGGCTCAACGACGGGAAGGACGGGCTTATGTTTCTCGTATACAATTGCAGTGTACGGCCTAAAGCGAGGTTCAGGCTGAGCAAGGAGCATGACAGGTACGAATGGGTTGCAGTCAAGGACGCAAGGAAGCGCCTTACCTTCATGCTACCTCCTGAATCCTTGAGGGAACTTGGCCGCTGACTGCCAAAATCCGCCGCACATGATGTGCTACCAATTGATATAAAGTTTTCCAGACAACCCTAGTGTATGGATGCAGCTGACAGGATAGGTTCTCTGATAGGCCGAAAGAAGGTCATGCGGCCAGGGGCATCAAGCGCATACTCAAGGGACGAATCCTACCTTCCAGGGATAAGGCCACTGGCCGTGGTATTTCCTGCGAGCACGAAGGATGTCTCTGCCGTTGCAAGGGCATGCAATGCATCCCGCACTGTAATAGTGGCAAGGGGCGGAGGCTCATCGCTCACCGGAGCATCAATACCTACGCGCAACTCCATAGTGCTCGACATGTCTAAGATGTCGCGCATACTGGAGACGCGCATAGAGGACGAGTATGTCGTGGTAGAGCCCGGCATCGCACTTGATGCGCTGAATCGCCACCTGTCAAGATATGGGTACTTCTACCCTCCCGATCCTGCCAGCTCAGCCTTCGCTACGGTTGGCGGTACTATATCCACCAATGCCGGAGGCCTTCGCGCAATAATGTATGGCAGTACCAAGGAATGGGTTCTAGGCCTTGAGGTGGTACTCGCCGATGGCAGGATAATACACACTGGTAGCAGGACCACCAAGCGGTCGATAGGCTATGACCTTACTGCAATAATGGTCGGCAGCGAGGGCACATTGGGGATAATAACGAAAGCGATCCTCAAGATATGGCCAAAGCCTGAGACTACGGGGCGCATTGTTTCTTATTATCCTACGATAAGCTCCGCCGCAGCAGCGGTAGGTGCGATAAAACGGAAGGGGATAATTCCTCTGAGCTCGGAATTCATGGATGCAACATCATTGGGACTCATGCACAAGTACCTGGGGATGAGGTTCCCTTCAGGGTCCAAATATTCCGTGCTGATGGACCTTGCAGGGGGAAGGGAATCGATGCGGCATTTGCTGTCATCGGCAGAGAAAGCATTGCGCAACTCCGGAGCGACGTCAGTAACAGTATCAAAGTCGAAAGCGGAAATGGAAAAAATGCTCAATGCGCGGAAGCACCTGTTTGACGCAACGCTCAAGAAGGCAAAGTCAGAGGGCAAGTCCGTGATAATAGCTGACATAGTCGTTCCATCATCTGCGCTGCCCACCACTCTGTACAGGATGGAAAAGGCCCTGCGCCGCAACGGAATAGAGGCGGCACTCTTCGGCCACATAGCTGACGGCAACGTACATGCAAACATGATTGCGGATCCGAATACTGAGAAGAAAGTCCTTGATAAGCTCCAGGATGAGTTCGGTCGCATAGCAATATCTGGCGGGGGCAGCATATCTGGGGAGCACGGAATAGGCCTTGCAAAGAAGCACCTCCTAATCTCAGAGATGAAAAGCAGGGATTCCGAGCTCTCGATAAAGATAATGCAGGAAATAAAGAAGGCCTTCGACCCGAACGGTATAATGAACAGGGGGAAGATATTCGATTGGCCTACGCGCCGGTGAACTGGTGCTTCCTAGGGTCGGTTTCAAGTATTATCTTAGTTACCGAACTCCTGTTGAAGCCCTTGAACCCCTGGTCCCTCTCCAGATTCTCCATGTGGCTTCCCAATGCGCCTCCGGAAAGGAACTGGTCATACTGCTCCTTGGTTATGTATCCCGATTCCAGAAGCACGTCCAGCCTTCTTCTGCTTACTTTCCACATCTCTCCTTTCGTGAATGCCTGCTTCAGGAAGTCGAAGTACGAGAACGGCGGCATTATTGGGACTCCCAGCGGCTCCAGGTCCTTCCCAAGCCTGTCGAAGACGAATCTCGCCTCTAAGTGATGCATGCCTGCCTGCAGTATGCTCTCTCCATGTAGGCCAACCCACAGGCCAACGGTGCCCAGCTTTGATTCCTTCTCGGAGAACGGCACATGCGCGAAGTCTATTGAGGTTTCATCCTGGTTCAGGTCGACATCTGTGAAAACTACGATGTTGCATACCGGGTGCTCGAGTATCTGTGCACCCCATCCTGCCTTCTCTCCAGCGTAGTACTTCTCCCTGCACCCGTATCCCATAGTCTCGAATATACGTATCATCCTGTTGAAGTTCTCCCTCGAGGACCTGTAGGTGTGGTGGTCGTGGTTCCCCCATCCAAGCCCCAGGGAATCCTGCCGCGCCTTCTGGACGCGTCCAGCGCTGTTGCGGCTCTCCCAGTACTCCCTCTCTGCCCTGAAGAAGGCATCGGAAACCCTTCCGTTGCCAAGCCTGTCCAGCGTGCCTTTTATCAGATTCTCAGTGTAATCCATACCTTCCTTGTCGGTGTCGAAGTCCCTTTTCCTGGACCGGAACGCCTCAAGAGCGGCTGCATACTCTTTGTTATCAACGGAATCCTTTACGATAAATCCGTCGTAGCCGCGCCTTTCCACAGCGGAGAGAATCGTATCGCCATCGGAATTGATTACCGCCTTCCGGAGAGGGGCCAACAGATTACCATCAATCTTAAGATTTGCCTTGAGCGCCTTGGAAAGGTCATCAAGGCTCTCCGGCTTTATCGCGATTTCAGTGACGTTGCCATTTCCTATGAGTATCGGGAAGAGGTACGAGTCCATATGTCTGAATACCTTTGTGCCTTCAGCCTTTTCAACGCCCCGAATCTCTGACAGCCCTAGCGCCGCAAGGCTCTTAGGGTCCGTGCCTGCGGGCAAAACGATGTGGTCTATCCAGTCTATGAACCTAGTGCTTGTCGAGTCCAGCATCCGTGAAGAAAGCCCTCTGGCGAACGAATTTCGCTCCAGGAATCCCGATACCTTTTCCTGCACGAAGCTGTCGAGTTCGGGGTGTAGCTCCCAGTCGAACTTGTCTGCCATAAAAACCGATAATACTCCGCACTGCAGTTTAATATGTTTTGCCAATGCTGCAATAGGATAATTTATTATATTATACATATCATAAATTTCTTTGAAAAAAATATGAAATTACCGATGGTAAAAATGGCAACGACCCACATACCAAGAGGAAATGGAAACACAAAAGCAGATGTAATGGCCCCGCAATCTATATTGCGTGAAAATGAACCGAGCACGCTAGAATCGCGGCTGCCAAAGGCCCACGAGGAGGCCGTTATGCGCCACGTCAGAGCTCTTTTGAAAAAACTGTACAAAAAAGATGACTCAGAAAACGCATCGAATGCAATACTCGGAATAACTATGAAGCTGTACAACAGCAAATATTACGAAAACGAGGTTACGAAAGAGCTCCTTAGCAAGAAACCACAGGTAGTGGGGCCTGAGACAAGCACTCTAATCAAGACTCTAGAAACAGCAAACGCTTTTGGTGACGCGTCTAACGCAGTAAGGTTCCTTTCGGGCATGGAGGAGGTACTCTCTCGCATGACGTCACATAAGCCAAACGAGCCGCTTACCAGGCTGGTACTGGACAGGACCAACAACCTGACTAGGATGTATATTGATATGGGCAAGGAAGGTGCAGCGGTGGAACTTGTATCAAAGGTACTGCCTACCAACGCACAGCACCTAGAAAATCCCTCCAGGATGCTTGACATAGTGGAAGTATTTGCAAAAGACCTCAGCAATGCAAGGCAAAACGGCGGCACAATTGGGCTAAGGGTATAAAACTAGGATATCTTTGTGCCGGACCTTCCGGACAGGATGCGTTCGAGCATGAAGATATTCCCTATATATGCCTCTCTTCCTCCTTTTTCTACGAAATCGATGCATGACTCCAGTTTGGGCCGTATGGTGCCTTCCTCGAACCTGCCAAGCGCTTTTCTTAATTCGTGCGCCTTGGCGTTCCTTATTGGTTTGCCTTTCTTCGGATAATCATAATATACATAATCCGAATTCGTGAGTATGACCATTCTTTCGGCCTTGAGCGAACTGGCAAGCAGGCCCGTGGTCCTGTCCTTGTCTATTACCGCACTCACTCCTGCGAGCTTTCCATTGCCCATTGCCATGGGTATTCCGCCCCCTCCGCACGTCACTACAACGGAATGCCTTGCTGCCCTGGCTATCGCATCAGCCTCCAGCACGACCTTTGGCCTTGGGGATGCAATAACCTCCCTGTATTTGCTGCCTGATTTTACGTAATCGAACCTGCCAAGCTTCAGCTCCTTCCGAAGCTCTGCCATACTATACAGTTTTCCTATCTGCTTCGTGGGCTTTATGAATGCAGGATCATTCCTGTCCACGAGTACGTGCGCCAGTAAAACCTCCACATTTCTGTCGATGCGATGAGCATTCATCCTGTTCCGCAATGCCGTCGCGATTACGGAGCCTATCGTCGCCTGGGTCTCTGCCGTCAGAAGGTGCATCGGAAGTTCCGGTACGTATCTCCTTGCATGCTCGTTCCTCTCAAGTTCATCCCCTACCTGAGTACCGTTGCCATGGGTTACGATTATCCTGTCACTGCCCTTTTTGCACAGCAGCGCTATGCTGTCCGCTACCCTGTTTATGTTCCTCAGCTCCTCGGCCATTCCTTGCTTTCCTGATGGCTGCATGAGTGCATTGCCGCCTATCCCTATCACAATAGTGCCCATGTGAACCATATGGAATGTGCAGAATAAATATAAAGGCAGTCAGCCATTCTGCTATGCGATGGCTGAGATAAAGCTCATAATCTTCGATGTAGGGGGAGTAATAGACACTTTTGACGAGAGGAAGTATGTGAAATACATCTCAAGGAAGCTGGGGCTGAATGCCGGCAGGTTCCAGGCATCACTGCTGCCGATGCTGGACAGGCTTGAGGTCGGCAGAATGACACTGAAGGGGATGCTTCATAAGATGTCAAAGGAATTCAAGGTACCTGAAAGCTCACTGGAATGGGATTCCGCGTTCCCTGCGCTGAATTCGGTAAACAGGAATGTCGTTTCCCTGATGGGGCGCCTGTCATCCAAATACACCGTTGTGATACTGACCAACGTAAGCAGGAGCAGGCATCAGATGAAGATGAGGGGGTACCTCGAAAAGGTGAGATGCAAGAGGATATTCGCATCATGCTACCTTGGAATTGCGAAGCCAGACCCGAGAATATACAGGCTGGTGCTCAAGCGCATGGGATTCAATCCCAAAGAAGCGCTTTTCATAGACAACATGGAGAGGAACGTCAGAGGGGCTAAGGCCGTAGGAATCGATGCGATAAGGTTTACAGGGTATAATGCCCTTGTAGCCCAGCTTTCCAGAAGGGGAATAAAGTGAACATAAGCGCCTCGGTAGAGAAGGCAATCGCCGGAAGATGGATTGCTGGATATTATCCAAAGGACGCGCTGGACCGTACCGCATTCCTGAACTCTAAGAAAATAAGCACAATCATCAACTACCTTGGCGAGGAAGTGAAGGACAGGCAAAAGGTCTCCAGCGCTGTCGAAACCTACCTTCATCTGATAGGCGAGTTCAGGAAACGGCACATGAGGGCCGCTCTCTCGATAAAGCCGACCCAGATAGGCATGCGGATCAATAGGGGGCTGATGCGCTCCAACTATTCTAAGATCGTGAAGGGGGCCAAAAGGAATGGCATATTCGTATGGCTGGACATGGAATCATCTGATACTGTTGACGGCACCATAAGCCTGTACATGGATTGCATACGGCAGGGAAACACGGGGATATGCATACAGGCATACCTAAGGCGCAGCATGGCCGATTCAATCGAGCTGGCACGCCATGGGGCAACGATAAGGCTTGTGAAAGGCGCCTATTCCACAAGGCCGGAGCTGCGCTACGGCTCACGCCACGGCACTGACATGAATTACATGAAGATAATGCGAATGCTATTCGAGAAATCCAGGCGCTTCATGATAGCAACTCATGATTCCAGGATAATAAACGAGGCAATACGGGAGAACAGGCATGCAAGGAAGAAGGTGTCATTTGCAATGCTCAACGGGATAAGGAACACTTATGCAATGCGTCTCGCAAGGTCCGGCCTTGACATGAACCTGTACGTGCCATTCGGTTCCGACTGGGTAGGGTATGGGTTGAGGAGGCTGACTGAGCAGAGGCATCTGTCCCTCATAGTGCGATCGATGTTCGAAACGCAGTGATTAATTAACCATAGCAGGAAAATAATACTGTAGCCCCGTCATCTAGTGGCCAAGGATAGCGGGCTTTGGACCCGTTTACATCGGTTCGAATCCGGTCGGGGCTAATTATGGGATATGCTTTACCTTTATGCAGCGGTGCACATGACTAGAAAGATTTACTGGGAGGACGCATACAAGCGTGAGCTTGACGCGAAGGTTGTTGCAGTGGATGGCCAGACGATAAAGCTTGACAGTACAATATTCTACCCTACTGGGGGCGGTCAGCCGTGCGACAACGGTTCAATAACAATCAATGGCGTGAAGTACGCGATAGTGGATGTCAGAAAGAATGGCGACGATGTGGTGCACATGTCAGACATGGCGATTATTGCAAATGCAGGGGACTCCGCCCATCTTGAGATAGATTGGGAAAGGCGGTATGCGCACATGCGATATCATACTGCTCTTCACGTTCTTGATGGCATACTTGAGGCCACCGATGCCGGCAAGGCATTCAATGCAGCTCCTGGCGCGATAACCGGCGGACAGATATACACCGACAGGGCAAGGATAGACTT
>JAJZOJ010000024.1 GCA_021829015.1 Microcaldota archaeon
TCGAGCTTCATGACAGTCGGATTTATGTAGTCCGGGATTGACACGTTCCTGCTCATCGGTTCGCCCATTAAACGTTAGATTAACGTTATTAGATTAAAGCAGAATTATAAGTTTTCGCATTGTATCCTCATCATGATCGGACTGGCAGGATTCGTGGCGTCGATAATATTGGATACCGCGTTCTCCTGGGTGCGCATGCTCATAGCATTGCTGATATCCGTGCTTGTAAGCCTGTTTGTCGGGATATATGCCGCGACGAACAGCTCCGTGGAGCGCGTAATAATTCCCGTATGGGACATATTCCAGACGCTCCCGATACTCGCGTTCTTCCCATTTGTGATATTCGTCATAGTTGCAACGGTCCCAGGATACATCGGGATAAACGCCGCTGTGATATTCCTCATAGTCACGAGCATGGTGTGGAACATAACCTTCGGTGTATATGAGGCGGTCAAGACGATACCGAATGAGCTCCTTGAGGTCGGGCGCATTTTCAACCTATCCCCGTTCGATAGGCTCAGGAAGATACTGATACCAGCGAGCATGCCAAAGGTCATCGACCAGTCGATACTCTCATGGTCGATAGGGCTGTTCTACCTTGTCACGAGCGAGATATTCTCAACGGGAAGCGCAGCATATTCCGTCAAGCACGGCATAGGGGCCGCGCTTGTCACGCTTGCGTTCTCAGGAAACTTCTACGAATATGCGATAGGCATAGTAGTATTCATCGCCTTCGTAGTTGCTACAAGGCTCCTCCTCTTCGAGTACCTGAAGAGGCGCTTCACCAGGTACATGGTACAGGAGCGGCGCAGCATAGAGGAGACGAAGAAATCTGAGATATCAAAGGCGATAGACAGGCTCAGCCCATTCAGCAAGGTCAATCTTGCCACTATGCACAGGAGCGTAGTGAGCATAAGGAACAGGTTCTCAAAGCCTGTTGCCGCAAGGAGCAGGATCGCCCCCAGGCCATCAATGCCGAAGAGGGACTACAGGAGTGCGAAGCAGCTGCTTGCCATAGCTCTGGTACTCATCGCATTGTACGTTGGGTACCTGTACCGCGGACATCTTGGCAGCGTTGCGGGCATGGAGCGAACCGTTCTTGTGTCGCTGCTTGCGACCTTCGCTAGGGTATGGTTCGCGTTTGCAGTCATACTCGCCGTCGCTCTTCCGGTTGGGGTCTACATAGTGTTCCTTACAAGGAGGAGCGGCGCATACCTCATGCTCTTCCAGATAATAGCATCGATACCTGCAACGATACTGCTTCCCGTAATAGTAGTGTACATGAAGAATGCCCCGTACCACAACGAGCTTGTCGCCTTTACTATATTCTTCCTGAGCGGGATCTGGTACATGATTTTTGGGATAGTTTCGAGCAGGAACCTGATACCTCAATCGGTAAGGGAGGTGCAGGGGATATTCGGGGTCAAGGGCAAATCCGCATGGAGGAACATATACCTAAAGGCGATACTTCCCGGGGTCGTTACCGGAGCAGTTACGGGGATAGCCGCAGAATGGAACGCGAGCATAGTCGCGGAGTGGTTCACCACCAATGCGATAAGCAAGAGCAACGTTGTAACTTCCGTAAGCGTAGGGTTCGGAAAGCTGCTCGACGTGTCGCTGACCAACGGCAACCTCTACCTTATGGTACTGGGTTTATTAAACCTGACAATTGTTATAGTACTCATCAACAGGTTCCTCTGGAAGCGCATGTACGAAAGGGTGCTTTCGCCCTACAGGTGATGGTATGGTTGATCTGATAAAGGTTCAGAATGTCTCTTATTATGCCAGCAAGAC
Organism: Microcaldota archaeon; assembly: GCA_021829015.1. The sequence continues at coordinate 1,795 of JAJZOJ010000024.1, forward strand.
GGAGATAATGGACAACATATCCTTCACCGCAAGGAAGAACGAGTTCGTTTCGATAATAGGCCCGTCTGGCTGCGGGAAGAGCACACTGCTAAGGATAATGGTGGGGCTCCTGAAGCCGAGCGGAGGCCGCGTAATGTACATGAACAGGGAGATAACTGAGCCGCGCAAGGAGATATCATTCGTGTTCCAGGACTTCGGGCTGCTCCCGTGGCTCACCAATGTTGAGAACGTGAAGCTGGGATTGTCGTACTTCGACATAAGCGATGAGGAGAAGGAGAAGTCGGCCATGAATCTTCTTGCGAAGATGGGCCTTGAGGGGTTCGAATACTCCTACCCCAACGTTCTGAGCGGCGGAATGAGGCAACGGGTAGGGATAGCAAGGGCGATAGCCTCTGAACCATATGTGCTGCTCATGGACGAGCCTTTCAGCGCCCTTGACGAGCTTACGGCAAACACACTAAGGAAGGACATACTTGGCATGCTGAGGAGCACTGCGATACCGGTAAGCTGCGTGGTATTGGTGACCCACAACGTAGAGGAGGCTGTTGAGCTTTCCAACAAGATTGTGGTGCTGTCAAACAAGCCGTCCAAGGTGAAGGAGATAGTAGATGTGGAAATGCCCTACCCAAGGAACAAAAGGAGCAGGGAATTCGCCAGGGTGGTAGACAGGATATACAAGGCGCTTACAGGATAGTCAGGGCATCATCGAAGTTAACGCTTTGCATAGAGCAAGGACCCGGCCACTTCTACCTTATACCCAGATTCGGTAAGCAGGCGCACCAGTTCGTCAGGGCTTGCATGAAACTCCAGCATCAGCTCATCATATCCGATGAAATCCCTTAGGTATTCGTATTCACATCCTTCGCAATCCATCTTCAGTACCGTCCCCTTTGCGCGCATTTGTGCTCCGCCGTACTTTGAATTTACGAAAGTTATTCTCTTTCCCATCCCGTTTAGCCTTATATTTTCCTTCCCGTTCTCGTATGTAAGCTTGTCCGGCTCGTAGGAATAGACATGCGAAGCCCCGCGTGCAACGAAGTATATTGCAGTGTCTGCGC
>JAJZOJ010000017.1 GCA_021829015.1 Microcaldota archaeon
GAGTACCTTTCGGATATCCTGACGATTTCGTCCTGTAGCTTCGTTGCGCCTATCTCCGCGAAGCCGCCGCTCACCACTACAGTCCCCCTTACGTGCGCCCTGCCGCATTCCTCCAATACCTTCGGCACTATCGCGGCTGGCACAGCTATGACCGCGATGTCTATGCGTTTACCTACATCCATCACGCTTTTGTACGACCTGCGCCCGAGTATCTTTCCGGTGCTGCTCAGGTTTATGGGATATATGCTTCCGGAGTATCCGGAATCTATGTAGTTCTGCATGATTATGTGGCCGACCTTATCTGGGTTCTCCGAGGCGCCTATTATCGCGACGGACTTTGGGTGCATTATCGGCTCCAGGTCCGCATATTTTATCTTATGGCCTTTGGGCTGCTTCTTTGCGCCCTTTTTCCGCATCCTACTCCCGCTCATCTCATCATCCTCAGGTCAACGGCGCTGTACGTCCCGTCATGCAGTATTACAGGGTTAAGGTCCAGTTCCGATATACTCGCGCCCATGAACATGCCGGAGGTTTTCACGAGCAGATCCGCGAGCATTTTCCTTGCGGAAGCGTCAGGGGCTATCACACTGGAGGAGCGCAGCTGGTCTATCATAGATTCCGCGTCATGGGCTGTTATTGGGCACAGCCTTAGGGCGAAATCCCTGAATGCCTCAACGTATATGCCGCCAAGGCCGAGGAGCACGAGCTTTCCGAACTGGTCGTCGCGCTTCCCTCCTATTATTATCTCTATCCCGTCAGGGGCCATTTTCTGCGCAAGTATTTTGTATGGGCGGAACCTCGATGCGGCCTTCGATAGTCTTGAGTATGCGGCGCCTATCTCGTCCTTTGTTGACAGCCCGAGCGCCACCAGGCCGCTTTTTGACTTGTGGAGCGCCTTACCGGATATCGCCTTAAGGGCTATTCTCGAGCCATTAGAGAATCTCGCCGCATCTGCGGCGCTCGTTACGTACTTCGCGTCAATGGTGTTTATCCCGTATCTGTTGAGTATGGATCTGGCCTCGAAATAATCGACTAGCTCCATGGATACACTCATATCGCCTTTACCATATATAGGTAGGCAAGCGCGGCCGCGGCCGCTATCGCTATTGCTATGATCGCGGCTGCCGCCTTTCTCGAAGAGCTGCTGCGTTTCTTCTCGGAAACGATCTTCTGCTCCAATGCCTTGAGCTCCTCAGGAGTATTGGCCGATTGAGGTACGGCGCCCTGCTGCGCTCCGGCCTGAGCCGCAGCAATCTGGTGGGCGGCGAGATCCTTGGAGGTTATCTCCGAGCCGGTGGCGCTTGCCGCCGCCTGCTTCAGCAGCTGCTCGTCGGTATGCGGAGCGCCCTCCTTTACGCACAGGAAACCTTTCTCGGTAAGCATTATGCTCATGCTGCCATTCCTCAATTCATAGGAAGTGAACTGCTGGGTGGAAAGTTTGTACAGGTGCACGGCAAGGTCCTTGGTCGTTACGTTCACCGCTCCGGTAAGGTCGGACAGCGTTCGGTTTCCTTTTGAGAGCTGCACGAGTATTGCCATGTCAAGATTGTCGAACTGCATAGAGGCCTTCTGCTGCACCTCGGCTATCAGCTGCTTCCCCTGATCGGTGACGGTTATTGCGCTCTGGTTGGGGAATGCGGTCACGAAATCTACAAGCCCCTTCTGCTTTAGGCTTCCAAGTATGTTGGAGGCGTCAAAAAAGGAGGAGTTTATCAGCCCTCCGAACCTCTCAACCGTTGAGTCATTGGTTATTCTCGTAAGCGCGACGAGATCTATGAAGTTTATATTCTCAAAGGCCATGAATGCACCGACGTTTAGTATAAAGATGGAAACGTATTTATGTACTTCCAGCATTCCCGACAGTTGCGCAAAAGTATTATAGCGCAGCGGCGCAAATACATATGATTGCGATGATTCTGAAGTTCCTAGGGGGCGCGAGCGAGGTTGGCAGGTCCGCGTTCCTGCTGAAGGGAAGGCAGTCGGTCCTCCTCGATTATGGGATAAAGCTGAACCACGGTGTAGAGTACCCGGAAGCGGCAAACCCGGACCTTCTGCTCCTGAGCCATGCGCACATAGACCATTCCGGATATGTGCCAACGCTGTACAACGAGGGCAACGTGCCGGCGGTGTGCACGGAGGCCACTGCCGCTCTCTCGGAGCTGCTGCTCAATGATTCCATCAAGGTCGCTAGGAAGGAGCACATGCCTCAGCGGTTCCACAAGAGGCAGATAGCCAGCTTCCTGCACAGGTATACAGGAGTCGAATACGGCTCGGAGACGCAGTTCGGCGACTTCACGGTATCCATGCACGATGCAGGGCATATATGCGGCAGTGCGGTAACGCTGATAGAAGGCGGAGGATCCAAGGACAGCAACCGCATAGTCTATACAGGGGACTTCAAGCTTGGAGGGCAGATGATGCATTCCGGGGCGGAGGTAGTTAAGGGGGATGTGCTGATAACAGAATCGACGTATGCCACGAAGGAGCACCCGGGAAGGGACTCCACGATGAGAAGGCTTGTCGAGAACATAAAATCGGTGCTGGACAACAGGGGCAATGCCCTGCTGCCGGTCTTTGCCGTAGGGAGGAGCCAGGAGCTGCTTGCACTCATGAAGAGGCATGACCTGGCGCAGCATGTTTACCTTGATGGCATGGCAAGGGCCGCGACGGGGATAGTCCTGAAGCACAAGAGGTACGTGAGGAATTCCAACCTGCTCGAGGGAGCGTTGCGCGACGCCACCGTTGTTGAGGGGAGGGAGGACAGGGAGGAGGCGCTGGGCATGCCTTCGATAATAATGACAACAGCCGGAATGCTGAGCGG
>JAJZOJ010000004.1 GCA_021829015.1 Microcaldota archaeon
AAGCGGCAGGTTGTGTGTTCAATTCACACCAACGGGACTAAATTTGTTTATTTGCTCCATACAGAATTGCTTAATACTGTGGCTTGCATTGTTTATGGATTCTTGCCGATGGTTAAATGATACGGACTCACATGATAGGCGAACTCAACGAGGGCATGGACGGCCAAAAGGTGGTACTGGCAGGATGGGTCCATGAGGTTAGGGAAACAGCGAAGATAACCTTCCTGATACTCAGGGACAGCACGGGCCTAGCCCAAGTGATTGTGAAGAAGGGAGAGGTTCCCGACGGGCTTCTCAAGAAGGCATCACTGCCCAAGGAAAGCGTTGTAGTCATCAAGGGAACGATAAGGGCGAACAAGGAATCGAAGAAGGGATTCGAGATAGTGCCTAGCGACATAATCGACGTTAATCCGCTCTCCAGGCAGGTGCCGTTCGAGGTGACCGGGAAGGTCCCTGCGGACATAGACGTGCGGCTCAACCACAGGTACATAGACCTGCGCCGCCTAGAGACATCGGCGATATTCAAGATAGAGTCCACGGTGCTCCAGGGGTTCAGGAGCTTCTTTGCGGGAAAGGGATTCACTGAGATAAGGCCACCTACGATAGTCGGGGAGGCGACGGAAGGGGGAGCTGAGGTGTTCCCCGTAGTGTACTTCGAGAAGGAGGCATTCCTTGCGCAGTCCCCGCAGCTATACAAGCAGCTCGCACTTGTCGGGGGAATGGATAAGGTGTTCATGATAGTGCCTGTATTCAGGGCCGAGAAGTCAAACACCACATACCACCTTACGGAAGTGACCCAGATGGACATAGAGGTCGCGTTTGCAGATGCGAATGACGCGATACGCCTACTTTCGGAATGCACCAAATACATAATCGGGGAGGTCATGAAGCGGAACCCCGAGGAATTGAGGCTGCTGGGCTCAAGCCTCAAGGTTCCGGATGTCAAGGTGGTAACCTTCAAGGAAGCTGTCGCCGCCCTCAAGAAGAAGGGCGTAACCGTCAAGGAGGGCTCTGACCTCACAAGGGAGGACGAGGAAAAGCTTGAGGAGATATACGGAGATGCGGTGGTGGTCAGGGACTACCCAAGGGAGGTCAGGGCGTTCTACAGCATGCCGAAAGAGGATGACAAGACTTTAACGGACAGCTACGACCTGATATACAAGGGCCTCGAGATAAGCAGCGGAGCACAGCGTATACACAAGCCGGAGATGCTCATAGAATCGCTCAAGATGAAAGGATTGAATCCGGACAACTTCGCGTTCTACGTGGATGCCTTCAGGGTCGGCGCCCCGCCTCATGCGGGATGGAGCATAGGCCTCGAGAGGTTCGTGATGAAGCTTACTGGCATGAAGAACATACGTGAGGTATCATTGTTCCCGAGAGACAGGAAGAGGCTTTCCCCATGAGCGAGGGCGAAGACAAAATGGCCGGCAAGCCTGCATGGCACATAGACAGGGAGCTCGTAGAGCACGTTGCGCTCCTTTCAAGGATAGAGCTTACTGATAATGAAAAGGCACTGTATGCGGAGCAGCTTAGCGAGGTCATGAAGGCATTCAGCAGCCTTGACGAGCTGGATGCGCTTACAAAGGAAGAGGGAATGGCATTGCATGCAGTGGAGTCCGAGAACATATGGAGGGAAGACAAGGCGGCGCCAAGCCCATGGGACCCCCTTTCAAATTCATCTGCAAGCGTGGACGGGTACGTGAAGGGCCCAAGGATACTCTAGGTGGTTTCATTAATAACGTCTGTTAAGGAGCACGTAAAGGCATCAACCGGGGGAAGCATAGACCTCAATGAATTCTTTCATAAGATAATCGGGGAGTGCAGGGAGATACAGGAGAAATATTCCCCGTTCATAACCATGAAGGAAAACATCAGCGCCAGCCATGGCAATGGCATCCTTTTCGGGGTTCCCATCTCGGCCAAGGACTGCATATGCACAGCAGACATGAGGACAACCGCGGGGTCGAAGGTCCTGGAGAATTATATGCCCCCGTACGACGCTACATGCATCACCAAGGCAAAGGCGGCAGGGGCCTCGCTTATAGGGAAGACCGCACAGGACGAATTCGGCTTTGGCACATTTACGGCAAATTGCGCATACTCCGTGCCTAAGAATCCCTATGATGCCAAGCGTAGCTGCGGCGGAAGCAGCGGCGGTGCGGCATGCCTTACCGCTGCGGCAAGGTTCCCCCACATAGCGATAGCGGAATCTACAGGCGGCAGCATAACAGCCCCTGCAGCATTCACCGGAACGGTTGGCATAACACCGACATACGGGAGGGTCTCAAGGTACGGGCTTATCGACTACTCAAACAGCATGGACAAGATAGGCGTGATCGCAAAATCCGTGGACGATGCGGCACTGGGGCTGTCCGCAATAGCCGGCCACGACCCAAAGGACTCCACCAGCAGCCCCAGACCGTACGATGACATCATCGATGGCCTATCGGTTAAGGGTATGAAGGTTGGGATACCAATGGAATACTTCTCCGATAAGATAGATGGCAGGATATCCAAGCTCGTCCTCGACAGGATAAAATCGCTGGAATCCCATGGAATAGAATGCGAGGAGATGTCATTGCCGCTGACATTGTATGCTGTCCCTGCATATTACCTGATAGCGGTCAGCGAGGCATCCACGAACCTCGCGAAGTACTGCGGACTGAGGTATGGGACTCAGGGCGACATGGACGGGAATTTCGATTCATACTTCACGAAGATACGGTCCGGTTCATTTGGCGAGGAGGCGAAGCGGCGCATAATACTGGGCACCTTCGCACGCATGGCGGGGTTCAGGAACGCATACTACATAAAGGCGCTGAAGGTCCGCTCTCTAATAATAAAGGAATTCAAGAAGGCATTCGGCAAATATGATGCGCTGATGGCACCCTCGATGCCGATGCTTGCCCCAACATTCAAGGAGATAGGTGAACTTTCCCCGGCGCAGGTCTATTCCATGGACATGCTTACGGCGCCCTCCAACCTCGCCTGCATGCCTACCATTTCGCTCAATGCGGGAATGATAAGCAACCTGCCTGCAGGGATCCAGATAATAGGCGACCATTTCGAGGAGAGGAAGATAATAGCCCTGGGAAGGGCACTTGAGAGCGTGTGCAAATGACGATGATAGGAATAGAGGTCCACTGCCAGCTCAACACTGAGACGAAGCTGTTCTGCAGCGATGCCTCCTATTCCTCAACCGCCAAGCCGAACGAGAACACATGCCCTGTATGCATGGGCTTTCCGGGGTACAAGCCCGTAATCAACAAGAAGGCACTGGACTACACGATACTTGCAGGGCTGGCCCTGCAGTGCACCATAGCCGAGGTTGCGCTGTTCTCCAGGAAGACATATTTCTATCCGGACCTTGCTAAGAACTACCAGATAACCCAGTACGAGAAGCCCATAGCCGAGAAGGGGGAACTCTCGATAAACGACCAGAGGATAAGGATACGGCGAATCCACCTTGAGGAGGACCCCGCCCAATTGGTGTACAACGGAAGCATGGCGAGGTCGGAGTACACGATGATAAACTACAACAGGTCCGGCGCCCCGCTGATAGAGATAGTCACTGAACCGGACTTCAAGAGCCCAAAGGAGGTCAGGCTTTTCCTTGAGAAGCTTTCCTCGATACTGGAGCACCTTGGCGTATACGACCCCACCAGGGATGCGTCCTTGAGGGTGGACGCCAATATATCCACAACTGGGGAAAGGGTGGAGCTCAAGAACATAACAGGATTCGAGAACGTGGAGAAGGCCCTAGCCTTCGAGGTCGTAAGGCAGAACGGAATGGCACGAATGGGCGAGGCCATACCCCGGGAGACGAGGCATTTCGACCCTTCGACAGGAACCACGAGGAAGCTAAGGGCCAAGGAAACGGAGGAGGACTACGGATACATATTCGATCCCGACCTTCCTGTAATAAGCATAAGCAATGAATGGGCCGATGGCATAAGGAAGGGCATGCCCGAGCTCCCAGACATAAGGGTCTCCAGGTTCGTTTCCCAGTACGGGCTCACGGAATACGAGGCAAGGGTACTGGTATACTACGACAAGAACCTCGCGGACTTCTTCGAGGAGTGCTGCAGGCTGCGCGGGAAGCCAAAGGAGCTTTCGGGCTGGATATCCAACTATTTGATAAAGAGCCTGAACTGGAGGTCAGAGCGCATAAGGGATTCGAAGGTTAAGCCGGAGACCTTCGTGGAGCTGCTAGACATGGTCGAGAAAGGGGATATAACGGAAAGGTACGCGAAGGAGCTCATAAAGGAATACGTTGATACTGGCATATCTCCCCGCGAACTGGCAGGAAAAGGCCGTATGCAGATGAATCAGGAAGAGCTAAAAACCATAATAAAGAAAACATTAAACGAGGAGGCTGCCGCCGTGGAACAGCTCAGGTCCGGAAGGCAGCAGGCCATGCAGTTTCTGATAGGGAAAATACTGTCCCTTACGGGGAAGCAGGCCGATCCGAAGCTTATACGCGAGATGATAAACGTCGAATTGGGGAATTAGTGCCTCGATAGCTCAGTAGGTAGAGCGACTGGCTGTTAACCAGTAGGTCGCAGGTTCGAGTCCTGCTCGAGGCGTTCGGCATACAGAAACAGTCTTATATGTTGAAGCGGAAAATCTATTGTGCCTTGGTAATGTAGTGGTCCAGCATGCGGCCCTGTCACGGCTGTAACCCGGGTTCGAATCCCGGCCAAGGCGCCTTCTCCATACCTAAATCCTACTAAAGGAAAGTATTTATAGCTATATAAACATAATATAAATAGTGGTATAAATGGCAAAGCTAATAGCTGTAAATGAGGAGGTGTACCTAAAGTTAAAAAGGCTTAAGGGAAGTAATTCATTTTCAGCGTTGCTTGACAGTCTTGTAGAAAGGAAATCTGGAGATGTCAGGAAGTATTTTGGGGTATGGAGAAACAGAACCGATCTTGACAAACTGGAGGCCGAAATCACCGCCAACAGAAAAGTAGCAGGATCGAAGAGAAGGAAGTCCTTGTATGGTGTTTGATTGGTAATCATCGATACAAATGTAGTTATAGAATATCTTAGAGGAAACACCAAAATAGCAAATATTGTAGATTCGAATATGGGGATGGGAGGAGTAAGTATAACTGCCATTACACGATACGAACTCTTGCAGAGGGCAAATAAAGACCAATCTGTCCTTTCTTTTATCTCTGAAATAAATGTGTACGATTTCGATAAACTGGCTTCAGATAGAGCGGCAGGCCTATGGCATAAGTTGAAGTCCAAAGGCAAGGTAGTCGACGACCTTGATCTCTTTATAGCAAGCATAGCGCTAAGTAATGGCGAGAAATTGATAACGCTTGATAACGACTTCAGACATATAGACGGAGACATTGAGATTATTAAAAAGTGATTTCAACTAAACCAAGGTTTCTGGCCTGCGCATGGATTTGAATTCTCTCCAAAACTTTTTGTGTAACGGTTAAATACTTTTACGTTTCATGCTGATTATTCAAGATAGACTGGATGACGACCTGGCAGGCATTGAGATGCCCTGCATACTGTGTGGAAAAGAATGGCCTAGCACAGCCCCCCGAATATTCCGGCCTACCTGTGGGGTGAACTCACGCTCGACGCAAGCAAACTGGGAAGGCATGAACGGCTGATACTGCTATCCGTCATTATAGGGATCCTGAGCGGCCTTGCAGCAATCGCGCTTTACTATTCATTCTCATTCGTCACAAAGATACTTGTCGACGACATAATGGGGTACACCGCCTCGGGAACTATAGAGAGGCCATACCTCATACCGATAATCATGGGCGCCGCGGCGCTTGCCGCGGGCTTCATAGCCTACAAGTTCTCCCATGAGACGGAGGGCCACGGGGCCGATGCGGTGATAAAGTCCTTCCACAAGAAGCACGGCCAGGTGAGGGAAAGGGTCGCGCTCATAGAGCTGGTCAATTCCTCACTTACGATAGGCAGCGGGGGCAGCGCGGGCGGCGAGGGTCCCATATCATTGATATGCGCTAGCCTTGGGTCTACGTTCTCGAAGGTGCTGCACCTTAGCGACGAGGACAGGAAGATGATAAGCGCCGTGGCAGTGGGCAGCGGCATAGCCGCGATACTGAAGGCGCCGCTCGGCGGCGCGCTCTTCGGGGCAGAATTCCTGTATAAGAGGGACATGGAGGTCAAGGCGGTCTACCCATCCATGATTGCAAGCGTGGTTTCCTTTGCGATATACGGGATAGTCGTGGGGTACGGCCCATTGTTCGGCAATGTCTCCTATGCGGTGTCGCTCAATCTCATACCGTTCTTCATAGCCGCGGGACTGGCATCTGGCATCTTCGCCAGGATATACGTGAAGGTATACCATGCCCTGAGCGGATGGTTCCATAAAATACATTATGCGGAATTCGTAAAGCCCGCCATGGGGGCGCTTATAGCATCGGCCATAGTGATACTGGTGCCGGAGACGCTCGGCGAGGGCATACTGTGGATGAGCTTCATGGCAAAGGGGGACATAACAGGGTTCATCTTCACCTATGGCATACCCCTTGCGCTGTTCTTCCTGCTTCTCGCGATATTCAAGATAGTCGCCACATCATTCACCGTAGGCAGCGGCGCATCCGGAGGGGTATTTGTCCCTGGGCTTTTCATAGGCGGCTCCTTCGGGATAGCCACGGCCCTGGCGCTGCATGCGGTGTTCCCTGATGCCATAACCGTGGGCATGGCAGGGATATTTGCCATAGTCGGGATGGTTGCATTCTTTGGCGCTTCTGCGAAGACTCCGATATCTCTTGCGATAATAGGCCTCGAGCTCGTGGGAAGCCTGTCCATATTGCCATTCATAATAATGGCTGTGTTTGCTGCATACATAACCTCGGGGAACGACACGATATTCAGGTCGCAGGTCGAGGACAAGGAAATGGATAGGCTTGTATCGCCAGCGAATCCCAGCACCACATGAGGATTTGCAGCCCTGCGAATACTTTATAAACAGCAGCAGAGATTAGTACCAGAACCATTTTTGGTCGTAACGCATGGAATTGGTTGCATGTCCATCGTAGAGGATTTCAAGAACTTCATAACGAAGGGGAACGTCATTGACCTTGCTGTTGCTGTTGTCATAGGCGTTGCATTCAATGCAGTGGTTACCGCATTCGTAACCGACATAATAACCCCGCTTATCGGAGTCGCAGGCCACGTGGATTTCTCCAAGATAACATACACGCTCAACGGCAGCACATTCCTGATAGGCACCTTCCTCAACGCGGTCATAAGCTTTGTCACTATAGCATTGGTAATATTCCTGCTCATAGTAAAGCCAATGGCCAAGATGAAGGAGATGTCGGACAAGAAAAAGACGGCCGCAGATCCAACGACAAAGCAGTGCCCGGAGTGCCTCTCGACCATACCAATAAAGGCTACCCGTTGCGCATTCTGCACATCGGAACTGAAGTAGCAGCTTATCGCATTGCCGTCTAAGCCTTGAGCCTATTGATTATACTGCTGGGCAGCGCAACCGATTTCCATCTCCTGCTGTCTATTGCTACCTGGACGACATACCCATCGCAGAGTATATCATTTCCCCTGTGTATCCTGAAGGTGAAGCGTATCGCCTTCTTCCCCATTACATCAGCATGCACGTGGGTGCGAAGCGTGTCCCCGCACCTTGCAGGCTTGTAGTACTTGGCATTGGACTCCACGACAACCAGCCACAGCCTGTCGCTTATGATTGGGAATTCAGTGCCCAGCCTGCTCTTCGAGAACTGCTCGAATGAATTGGTGAAAAAACGGTAATAGCCTGAATAGTGGACGATGCCCTGTGCATCTGTATCGTATATCCTTACCCTGTCCTCCCATACGAAATCCTTTCCTGGCATACTCTCGTAGCTGAGTTGAGCTTATTAACCCTTTCGCAAAGGCTACGGCCTTCTGGTAAGATTGCTCAATACCATGTGCGGCATCGCGTCCTTCCCTCCATGGGCATTCATGGTCTCTATCCTTATTATCTCGTTAAGCTCCTCCTTGCCTATGGACCTGGCCGCAGCCATGGCCTTCTCAACATTGCCCTCTCGTATGAAGTCCACGAGCCGTTCTCCCATCCTGCTCCTTTCGTTATGTCTTTCCGCTTCCATGTCTACCAGTTGAATTACGATTCCAATTCTTATAATCCTTTTGTACAATCATCATTCAGCCACAGCAACGTATTAATATGGTGCACCAGCTAGAATAGGGATATCTTGTCAGCAATATTCCCTTCAATGATCGGCCTCTACGCATTCGCGATAATATACGCCATGTGGTACTTCCTCGAGCTCATAGACCAGGTATACATAACGATGCAGCACAAGGAGTCGAAGATCCTCATACGAAACGACCGGCTGTCGCTGCTCGGGATAGCAATGGGTTCGGTAATGATGCTGTGCCTGGCTTTCGCGTTTGGGCAGGCGCGAGCGAACTACGGCTTCGCTGCGCTGCCGCAATTCGTCTTCTACATCGGAATATCCATGATGGCCATTGGCGAGGTGATACGCCAGACCTCCATACACACCCTTGGAAAGTCGTTCACAGCGGCCGTAATAATAGTAAAGGATCAGCGACTCATTCGGAACGGATTGTACAGGCATGTCAGGCATCCGGGCTACCTAGGCGGGGTAATATCAATGATCGGCGTGGGCCTTGCGATGCAGTCATGGGCCGCTGTGCTGGCGGCGCTGCTGATAGTGGTGTCCGTGTACATGTCGCGCATATACGTGGAGGAGAAGGCGCTGAGAAAGCATTTCGGCAAGGAATATGAGGATTACTCAAAAGAGACGAGCATGATCCTCCCGCATGTCCTGTAATGATTCATATCGGGAGCGCTCCAACGAAGTGGCCTATGAGGTACCCTGCAAATCCTGCGGCAAGGCCTATTATCAATAGCTGAATCCCGCTTCTCCATAGGGAGCCTACGGTTGTCTTTGCCTCATAGTAGCCCATGCTGAAAAGCGCGATTCCGCTTATAACCACGGCGCTTACCGCCCCTGCCATTATGTTCTTCGTGAAGAATATGAACGGCACCAGCGGTATTGCGGAGCCTATCACCGTAGCCGCTAGGACCGTCACGAAGCTGCGCCCAGGGGCTCCCTCGTCTACCTGTGCGACATTCCTCTCGAAGGAGAGCATGAAGTCCTTCGCCGCCTTGGGGTTCGACATTATTCCCCTAGAAAGGGAGTCAGCCTCCTTTTCCCTGTAGCCCCATTTCCTGAAAATGCCCTTTATCTTGAGCGTGTGCTTCTTCGGCACCTTGAGCAGGTCGGTCGCCTCCTCGGAGCTTTCCTTGAGGTATCTTCTTCTCCTTGCGACCATCGATGTGTAGGCCACGGCCCCCATGGATATGGACTCCGCGCCGAGGGCCGCGAGCCCGGCGACGAATATCAATCTCGTGTCGGTAGTGGCCGCGGCTACTCCGAGAACTATGCCAAGCACATTGACTATGCCGTCCTGGCCTCCGAGTATTATGTCAGCGAAATTGTAGCGTCCTTCTTTGCTCACGGCGCAACACGATCTTCCAGTTTTACCATGTCAGGTCTACTCCGCCGACCCAGCCTGCAAACAGGTTATACAGGAATGCGCCTATGGCCCCGGATATGAACATCAGTATGCCGTAGATTATCGGGAATATCACTATCGATAGAACGCCAAACCCTGCAAAGGTGGACAGTCCCGGAATCAATGATGCCACGGCTCCCAATGCACTAGTAATTATTCCGAGAATCAGCCCGAGGACCACCCCAATCATCCCCTCGATTTTCGCAACGGACAATACACCAATGTGCTTTATTACGGTCATGTATATCATAAGTACTGGAACGGGAAGCAATAAAAGCACAGCGCATCCCTGCATTCCCCCCATATCAACACGAGAGGCCTGCAATTCCCCATTGCCAGGCTCCGGCTTTGCGTGCCATGTACCATCGAGTCTGCGATAGGAATAAATACATTCATTGCCCAATACAAACCGAATCTTTTCATTTTTTACTTCCAAGGGGGTGAATTTATGGATGACAAGGAAGCGGCTGAAACAATAGACAAGATAAAGAGGCAGATGGACTTTCTGCTTGGGGACACCAGCGTACCAAAGAACGTTAAGAGCGCGATAAAGGAGGCGAGGGACCATCTCAACAGCGAGAAGGAGGACAACATAGTCAAGGTCTCATCTGCGATATACAACATAGATGCGATAAGCAACGACATAAATCTCCCGGCACAGGCTAGGACCTCTGTCTGGAGCATACTTAGCATGCTTGAATCGATAAAGACGGGTTGATATGCCTGGCGAAGACGCTGTCAAGGAGCTCGTAACGGAGCTGTCCAAGATTGGCGTCCTGGTAGCCGCTGACGTAAAACCAGATGCACTTGAGGGGTTCAGCATAAATGACATAACCTCCAGGCTCATAGAGTACAAGCTTTCGGATCCCGGCATGGCGATAGTCTCGAATGCCGTGATAGAGGATGTCGTAAAAAAGATCCTGCAGGAGAAGACCCCCAAGCCCATCGAGGTAATACCAAAGAGCGGATACCATGCGATATCATCTGATATCGATGCCAACTATAGCATAGCGAAGCGCGACATAGAATATTCCAACGGGGTCGTAGATGGCTTCGTATCCCACTTCAGGAGCAGGCTCGAGAAGCTTAGGTCTGTGGTCGAGGAGCACAGGGCATCCATATCCGGGTTGGTATCAACCCTGGAGGGGCTTTCATCATACTCCAGCGGGCGCGAGGTCGCGCTAGTCGGGATAGTCTACAACAAGATAACGACAAAGAACGGCAACATAATGGTTGTAGTGGAGGATGAGACCGCACAGGCAAAGATAATGTTCATGAACGGGACCTCCCAGCAGGCGAAGGACCTCTTCGAGAAGGCAAGGCGATTGGTCAATGACGAGACCATAGCGATCAAGGGCAAGATATCCGGGCCGTTCGTCATAGCATCTGAGATAATATGGCCGGATGTGCCTATACACGAGCGGAAGCAGTCGGAGGATGACGTAGCGATAGCCTTCATATCAGACATCCACATAGGCAGCAACGTGTTTCTCGAGAAGAGCTTCTCCAACTTCATATCCTGGCTGAACGGCAACTACGGGGAGCGGAAGGACCTCGTAAGCAAGATAAAGTACCTAGTCATAGGCGGGGACGTAGTGGATGGCATAGGCGTGTACCCGAACCAGGACAGGGTGCTGACGGTTCTAGACATATACACCCAGTACCGCATATTCTTCAATTACGTGAGCATGATCCCTGATTACATACACGTTTTCATAATACCCGGGAACCACGATGCGGTGCAAAGGGCCGAGCCGCAGCCGCAGCTGGGCCCAGAGCTCCTCGGGGACTTCAAGTCCGACAACGTGCACATACTCCCGAACCCTAGCTATCTGACTTTACATGGCGTGGACGTGCTTACGTACCACGGGACCTCCCTGGATTCGGTGATACGGTCCATTCCGGGAACTAGCTACTCCAAGCCTGAGATAGCGATGAGGGAGATACTGAAGAGGAGGCATTTATCCCCGATATACGGGGGCAACATAATAGTGCCGAGCAAGAACGACAGTTTAGTCATAGACGCGGTACCAGACATACTCCACATGGGCCACGTGCACAAGAACGGGATGGCCAACTACCATGGCGTTGACATAATAAACAGCGGCACGTGGCAGGACACCACGGAATACCAGCTGATGCAGGGCCACATACCGAGCCCTGGGATAGTGCCTATATACGAGACCAAGCACGGAAGGTTCTCCACTGTAAGCTTCGTGAAGTGATCGATTGGACCCCGATGGATATTTCTCAATGCTGAAGAACGACTTTGATAGGGCCTTCTCTACCGCATCAAGCGCTAGGGAGAAGGGCCTGGATCCAGAGAGGTTCGTGGAGATAAAGCCCGCCCCGGACCTCGCCGCCAGGGTCGAGGGGATAATAGGGATAGACGGCCTCGCATCGATGATGAAATCGATGGCGCAGGGCAAGAGCAGGCAGGAGCTCGCCTTCGCGATGGTGAAGGAACTGTGCCTTGGCGAGAAGCTGAAGCACATGGGGACGGAGGAGCGGCTCCTCTCAGCGACGAGGGTGGGCCTTGCGATAATAACCGATGCTGTGGTTGTCGCCCCTACCGAAGGGATACAGGCAACGGAGCTGCACAGGAATGCCGACGGCTCAGATTACGTCGCGATAGTCTATGCAGGCCCGATAAGGGGAGCAGGCGGCACAGGCGCGGCTATGTCAGTGGCATTGGCCGACTACGGCCGCAGGCAGCTAGGGATAGGCCCGTACAGGGCCCAGCAGTCGGAGGTCGAGCGCTACATAGAGGAGATGCAGATATACCATTCCAGGATAGCCAGGCTGCAGTACTATCCTCCTGAGGAGGACATGAAGGCAATACTCAGCAGCCTCGAGGTCTGCGTAGACGGGATGCCAACGGAGAAGCTCGAGGTCAACATACACAGGAACATGAAACGATTGGATAAGTCAGGGAAGGAGCAGCAGCTCACTAACAGGGTCCGCGGCGGAATAGGCCTGGTCGTGTGCGAGGGGATAGCGCAGAAGGCCAAGAGCGTGCTGAAGCACACGAAGAATGCAGGACTCGACTGGTCATGGCTCAACAACGTCATAAAGGCCGACAAGTCATCGACGAAGAGCGAATCCAAGGACAAGACGGCGGTATTCCTCCAGGAGCTTATTGCCGGGAGGCCGGTGCTCGCATACCCTGAGAGGAACGGGTCGTTCAGGCTGAGGTACGGGAGGTCAAGGCTGACCGGAATAGCCGCAAAGGGATTCAGCCCTGCGACCATGGTTGTCCTTAAGGAGTTCATAGCATGCGGCACGCAGCTAAGGATAGAGAAGCCAGGAAAGGGATGCGTCGCGGCCCCTGTAGATTCAATAGAGGGGCCGTTCGTAAAGCTGGAGAGCGGCGAGGCGTTCAGGGTCTCAAGCGCCGATGAGGCCCGGGAGCTCAGGGGGCGCATAGCAAAGATAATATCCGTGGGGGACATACTCGTGACCTTCGGGGACTTCAGGAAGTCCAATACCCCATTGGTGCCGACAAGCTACGTCGAGGAATACTGGGCGTCGCAGCTCAGGGCAGCGGGATTCGAGGGCGATGCGCCGCAGCTCCCAGCCTTCTCGGAGGCATTCGAGCTATCCAGGAAATACAATGTGCCCATGCACCCCAGGTACATCTACGATTACTCGGACATAACCTCCCCTGAGCTGGCGGAGCTCAGGGAATCCTTTGCCTCATCGCGCGTGGATGGATCAGAGAACGGGCTTTTCGGCATATCTGCCGTAAGGCTCGCAAAGCCCAGCGGCTCAGGCCTTCCATGGATGCTGGAAAGGC
>JAJZOJ010000008.1 GCA_021829015.1 Microcaldota archaeon
AAGAAGGCCCATCACCGCCTTCTCGTCATTGCTTAGCATGACATTGAGCCTATCGCGGATCACTTTCCTGCTGTTTGTCCTACCTGCCATTTCCGCATGCATCAGCAGCGCATCCTTGTCCAGGTCTAAGAGCCTGAGGCCCACGAACATGAGGGTAACGCCCCCCACTATGGGAACAACGAGCGAGAAAAGGATCCTCACTATGTAGGTCCTTATGTCGTTGAACGTATGTATCAGTATGCCCCCGTTCATGAATGCTATCAGCGCGGTCACGCCTGACACAAGGGCGGCCACTATCAGCAGCGTACCTATGGATACGGAAAATATCGCGAGCTTGTGCAACCCGCCATCCGCACGGCCACTCATGTTAATTTTATATGTGAGAACATTAATAAATTCTCTTTTACATAACTCCATCGTGGGAAGCACCGACATACTGCTGAAGCAGAAGCAGGTAAGGGTACTGCTCAGCCTAAGGGATGTTTCGCAGAGCTGGTACATCTCCACGCTTGCCAAATCCTCGGATTCCACCTATGTGCACGTGTGCAATTTCCTCTCCGTATGCGAATCCCTGGGGATAACATCGAGCGAGAAGCACGGGAAGCTCAAGGTGATAAGGCTGACTGAGAAGGGGCTGAAGCTCGCAGACAGCCTGTTCAGCATAACCTCGATGCTCTCTGCGCAAAAGCAGCCCCAGCAGGAGCCCGCGCCGCAGTGAATCTTGGAATCAGACAACCGATATCGTTATCCTTTTCTTGACCATGTTGAGCACGTGGCCGTAGTCCCTGTAGTGCGCAGTCGCGGTTATCTGCAGCGTGTAATCTCCCGGGTCTGATGCCATGCTGCTGAAAAGGTTAAGCTTCACCTCCTTGTTCTCCGAAGGCTGCATCTCACCTACCTTTATGTCCTTCTGCCTCGACACTACCATCTCATCGAACCCTATCTTCGCAGGGGCCTCGATTGTCAGCGAGGTCAGCAGCACGTCCTTCGTGAGGTTGGTCAGCTTCACCTCAAGCGTTGCGGTGCTGTTCTTTTTCGCATACAGCTTGTACGGGATTAGCTCCGTTGCTATGCTGTACGGCGTTGCATTGCCGCTTCCTGCGGCGTCTTTCTTGCCAAAAAGGTTGAATAGTCCCATTCAATCACGCTATACAGTTTATGTTTCTTTTATTTGATGTATTTAAATACTTTTTCGTTGTATATTAACCAGTCCAAAAGGACATGGTATGCCGATAAAATATAATTTGACCAAATATGACATACTAGCAGAGCAATATCACGAACTTTCACAGAAGAAATATAACCCCTTCACACAAGACGAAGAGATATCGAAGGCAGAAGCAACTCTGATTGCCTCTTTTTCATCATCCCATTCATGGCAAACGCACAAGATAATGGAGGGGAGGAACATCTCTATGTTCAATACCCCTGATGTACACAACGAATTCCAGCTTGCGAAATCCGAGAAATGGAAGCACGTGCGCAACATGGATGTACAGGAGGTCGCGTGCATGAACATACGCGACAACATGTTCTTCATATGGCTGTCAACCGTGACGCAGAAGAGGGATGAGCGCGACAGGTGCAAGGCCGCATGGGCCAAGCTCAAGCTGCAGTTCGACGAGGAATGCGACGGGATAAGCATTCAGAACCAGATGCGCTGACGAATCTATCAATCCCAATCCAGTTGCCCTCCTGTTTTGTATTCCGTTACCCTTGTCTCGAAGAAGTTCTTCTCCTTCCTGAGGTCTATTATCTCGCTGAGCCATGGGAACGGGTTGGTCGCATTGTACGTCTGCGGAAGGTTGAGCCTCTCAAGCCTGCGGTCCGCCGTGTACTGCAGGTACTGCTTTATCGTGTCTGAATTGAGGCCTATGACCCCTTTAGGGAGGCAGTCAGCCGCATAGGCGCACTCCAGCTCAACGGCCTTCGTGATGCTGTTTATCGTCTGCTTCTTGAACTCATCAGTCCAGACGTCAGGGTTCTCCGCTATTATCGCATTTATTAGGTCAGTGCCGAAGGCAAGGTGCACCGATTCGTCCCTCAGTATGAACTGGAACTGCTCCCCTACGCCTACCATCTTGTTGTTCCTCATGAATGAGAGCATCATGGCGAAGCCCGCGTAGAAGAAGATGCCCTCCATTATCACGTAGTAGCCTATCAGGTCGTTAAGGAACTTCCTTATGTTCTCCGGCCCCTGGGTCGAGAAATTGGGATCGAGAAGGCTCTGGGTTATCCCTATGACGAAGTCGTCCTTCTGCTTGATGCTGGGTATGTCCAGGTACATGTTGTAGACCTCGTCGGGGTTGAGGCCAAGCGTGTCGCAGCAGTATATGAAGGTCTCGGTGTGCACCGCCTCCTCATAAGCCTGCCTCAGCAGGTACTGCCTGCATTCCGGGTTCGTTATGTGCCTGTATATCGAGAGGACGATGTTGTTCGCGGTAAGGCTCTCGGCCGTGGAGAAGAATCCCAGGTTGCGCATTATCAGCCTTCTTTCGTCTTCCGTAAGGCCCTCAGGCTTCTTCCAAAGCTCAACGTCCTGCTGCATCGGTACCTCCTCCGGCACCCAGTTGTTTGCGACTCCTGTCTTGTAGTAAGATCTTGCCCATGGGTACTTTATCGGGAGTATCTTGTTTGGGTCCGTCTCCGAGGAATTCAGAACCTGCTTCATGTAATCCACCTAAAAGTTTGCTTTTACTGGCACGCCTCGCAATCGGGGTTGTCAGCCGCGCATGCCTGGCCCATCCTGGTAACCTTCACGCCCATCGAGGCTATCGGGTCCTCCTCCTTGCCCTCCTTAGCATCCGCAAGGTACTTCTGGCCATCGTAAAGCTCCACCTGCGCCTCCCCCGATTCCTGGGATTGCACCACCATCTCCCTCTCCTTAAGGGCCATGGTCTTCTGCACCTTTATGTCAACGGTGCTCTTCTCTATCGAGCTCGCGCCCATGGTCCTCAGGTAATATGTGGTCTTAAGCCCCATGCGCCACGCGTACATGTAAATGTCAGAGAGCACCCTTCCGGATGTCGTAGTGGTGAAGACGTTGAGCGACTGGCTCTGGTCTATCCACTTGCCCCTGTAGGCCGCTATGCGTATGAGCCATTCAGGGGATATCTCGAATACGCTCTTGTGCCTGTCCTTTATCTTCTGCGGCACGGAGGATATCTCCTGTATGCTGCCGTCGTTAAGCTTTATCTCCTCCAGCATCGACTGGCTCCACAGCCCAGCCTGCTTCAGGTCCTCAACAAGGTACTGGTTAACTACAGTGAATTCGCCGCTCAGGTTGGACTTCACGTATATCTCGCTGTATACCGGCTCTATGGACGGGAAGCTCCCTGATATGTTCGATATCGTAGCCGTAGGCGCTATCGCAAGGCAGTTCGAGTTCCTCATCCCATGCCTCTTTATCGAATCCCTTACCGGCGCCCAGTCCATCTTCCCTGTTCTGGACACGTCTATCTTCATCCCCCTCTCCTTCTCAAGAAGGTCAAGGGTGTCGACAGGCAGTATCCCCCTGTCCCACTTGGATCCCTTGAATGACTGGTATGCGCCCCTCTCCTTCGCCAGCTCCGATGAATAGAGTATCGCATTGTATGATATGAACTCCATGCTCTCGTCCGCGAACTTTACCGCCTCCTCGGAATCGAAGTTTATCCCGAGCATGTAAAGCGCATCCTGGAAGCCCATGATCCCCATGCCTATCGGCCTGTGCCTCATGTTGGATTCCCTGGCCTCCTTAACCGGGTAGTAGCATATGTCTATTACGTTATCGAGCATCCTCATGCCGGTGCGCACAGTGTTCCTCAGCATCTCCTCGTCAAGCACCCCGTCCTTTATGTGCCTGGATATGTTCACGGAGCCGAGGTTGCACACAGCTATCTCCTCCTTCGAGGTGTTGAGCGTTATCTCTGTGCACAGGTTGGAATTGTGCACGACACCAACGTGGTCCTGCGGCGATCTTATGTTGCACGGGTCCTTGAAGTTTATCCACGGGTGCCCAGTCTCATATAAGTTGGTGAGCATCTTCTTCCACAGTGCTGTCGCCTTGAGGCGCTTGTACAGCCTCATCGTGCCCTCCTTGGCGAGCCTCTCGTACTCGGTGTATTTCTCCTCGAATGCCTTGCCGTAAAGGTCGTGCAGGTCCGGGGTCTCGTCAGGGGAGAAAAGCGTCCAATCCTCGTCGTTTGCAACCCTTTTCATGAACAGGTCCGGCACCCAGACCGCTATGTTCATGTCGTGGGTCCTCCTCCTCTCGTCGCCCGTATTCCTGCGCAGGTCTATGAAATCCTCTATGTCGAAATGCCAGACCTCCAGGTATGAGCATGTGGCCCCCCTCTTCCTGCCGCTCCTGTTTATCGCTATGGTGACGTCGTTCGATATCTTTAGGAATGGGACCACTCCCTGGCTCTCCACTCCCGTGCTCTTGACCGGAGCCCCTGTGGCCCTGACGCTAGTCCAGTCGTTGCCCATGCCCCCTGACCACTTGCACAGAAGCGCGCTGTCTATGTAGTTCTTGAATATCTGCTCCAGGTCGTCGCCTACAGTTGTGAGGAAGCAGGAGCTCAGCTGCGGCTTAGGCGTGCCCGAATTGTAGAGCGTAGGGCTCGAGCTTACGAACCTCAGCCCGGAAAGCACCTCGTAGAACTCCAGAGCCTTGGCGTTCTTGTCCGATTCATTTATCGAAAGGCCCATCGCGACCCTCATCCAGAATGCCTGCGGGGTCTCGTACCTCTGCCCGTTACGCCCCTCCTTGACTAGATAGTTGTCATAGAGCGCCTCGAGCCCCCTGTACGGCACCATCTCGTCCCTCTTGAAGTCGAGCTTGGCGGCCAGCATCTCCAGGTCGAATCCCAGCAGCTTGTCCGAGATCTTTCCGGTTTTTGCGCACTCCTTTATGTTGGATATGAATGTCCTGGAATATGCCTCGGAGAACCCTGGCTGCGAATGCCTGGTGTTCAGCACCTCCCTGTATAGCGATGCCAGGAATAACCTGGTGGTTATTATCGAATATGAGGGGTCCCTCTCTATGAGGCTCCTCGCGGTAAGCACGGCAAGACGCGCTATCTCGCTGGTCTTTATCTCGTCGTGTATCCCCTGCTCGCAGACGAGCAGCAGGCTCTCGACGTTTATCACGCCCTCGTATCCTCTGCATGCCGCCTTCAGGTAGTTCCTGAGCACGTTCTCGTCGAATACCTCCCTCTCTCCCTCGCGGTTTATCACGAACAGCTTCCTGGAGTCTATCTTCTCAAGTATGTCGCTCTTCCTCTTCCTCCTCAGCTCGCTGTGCCTCTCCCTGTAGAGTATGTACGCCTTTGCGACGTCGAAATGGCCCTCCTTCATGAGCACGTGCTCCACGACGTCCTGTATGCTCTCAACGTCTGCCGCGCCGTTAGGGAACATCTCCTCGGTCTTCGCCAGCACCTTAGAGGAAACTTCCGAGACATCGTGCTCGGAAGGCTTCGACCTCACCGCGATGAAGGCCTTGCCTACGGCCTCGTTTATCTTTGAAGCATCAAAATCCACAAGCGAACCATCCCTTTTCCTTATCTTTTGCATTAAAACCACACCCACATCAGCCAAGCCAACCTATACATTACTGCAAAACTTTTTAAAGGTAATAATCCACATTGGAAAACCAACTACAAATATCCCTCATGAAAGGGATTTCAGCCCTTCGCCCTGGTGACTATGTCGTATCCCTCCTTCGTCACAATGACCTGCGCCTCGGCCTGGGCCACGGGCGCCCCTGAGGCCTCCACTAGTGCCGGATGCTGCTCAAGGGCCCCTGCCCTCGACAGCTCCGAGAGCGCCGCATAGAGCGAAAACCTCGAAGGCAAGACGCCGGAAAGCCACCTGGCCGCGAACGGCTCGCTAGGGTTGTTCTCGCGTATGTGGCCTAGCAGCTTCCTCGCATCAGAAGACCTTACCGGCATATCGTCAGAGTAGCTGAATATCTCGCACGTGTCGCTGTCGACCACCATGCCCTTCCCCGTAGTGACGAACGGCTCTATGGCGACAACCATCCCCTCCTCGAGCACCGAGAAGTCCCCGTTGTCGTAGTTCGGTATGAATATCTCAGCATGCAGGTCGTGAAGGCCCACGCCATGGCCCCCAAGGTTCCTTATCGGGACGAAGCCCTCCCTCTCTATGGTCTCGGATATCGCCTTCCCTATGTCGCAGACGCTCACCCCGTGCCGTACGCTCCCAAGGGCGCACTCCAGCGCCTTCTCTGCGCATCCGGCAAGGCCGCCGAATTTTCCGGAAAGGTCAACAGTGATGGCCCCATCGCCGAGTATGCCCTCCCTTGCCGCGCCGAAGTCTATCTTAACTAGGTCGTCCTTAGCGAATGCCCTCTCCTCCCCTATGCTAGGGTGGTAGTGCGCCGCCTGCTCGTTTACCGATATGTTTATCGGGAATGCGCAGCCATATCCCTTGCCTTTCATGAAGGATTCCGCGGACTCAGCGACCTCCATGAGCTTGACCCCCGGCTTCACCATGGATGCGGCATGCATGATCGCCTCGGAAGAGACCCGGCCGACTTCCTTAAGCGCATCGAAATCCTTCGGCTCTATGCTGCCCATGAAATCACGAGAGGATATTTAACGTGAAAACTTAATAAGCAGACGAGCACTTCCGTGCCTAAAGCTTCCTCTGGGTTCCCAGCCCCTTGAGCTCCTCCTCGCTGAAGTTTAGCTCCTTGAGTATCCTCATTGTGGAGGGGAGCACCTGGTTGTTTATGTAGTAATCGGCATCGTAGTCCTTTGCGAACTCCTCAAGCACCGCCCTGTCCGATATGCTGCTGCCGTGCTTAGTGATCACGTAGCTTATTATCGCGCCCTCAAGGTCCTCCTTCCTCTTGAGCCCCTCCCTTACCGCCTTCTTCGCCGCGCCCAATTCAGGGGACTTGACGTCGTATCCGTCCAGGCCCTTCCTGAGCTGCGTGCTTATAGCAAGCTCCTCCATAGGAACCTCGCCGGAGCGCAGCCGCCTCACCGCCTCCTTAACCACCTCTGCAGCCGCGGCGGCATTCCCCTCGTGGAGTATGGTCTCGAGCACCTTCCTCTGCGTCTCCCTTGCTATTGGGGACCAGTCCCTCCTGACCAGCTCGAATCCGCGCACCTTTATGCGCCCGGATTCCGATATCAGCGCGTACTTCTTCTTAGCGCCTGCAGTTGATTTCTCAACCTTCTTGCCTACGAATACCCCCCTGGAATAGAAATCCTCCAGCTCGAGCTCCATGGATTCCGGAAGGCCGGCGTTGTACTCCTTGACGAAATCCAGGGCATACTCCTTGCTCTTCCCCTCCATGAGCATGAGAAGGCTATCGGTGTCGCCGTATATCACCCTCATCCCCTTCTCCTCGGCGGCGGCCATGACCCCCTTTATGTACTGCCTTCCGTAGGCTGTGACCCCTGAGGCGCACGCCCTGGAGTACCACCTGGATCTCGCATAGCCCATGTAGCCGTATACAGAATTCGATACTATCTTCAGCGCTGAAGATTTAGAGCCGAGGAACACGTCATCGGGGTTCTTCTTGTACTGCTTCTTGACCTCCGCGCGCTCATGCACCATCATCCTCAATATGGTCGGGGTCACGCTCTTCCTTGACTTGTCGAACCGCGTTCCGTCGGGCGATTCGTAATAGTCCTTGCAGTCCCTGCATATCGATGACGGGTCTATGTTGTGCGATATTATTATCGAGGGATACAATCCCCTGAAATCGAACATGACCAAGCCGCTGTATATCCCTGGCTCTGGGGTCTTCACGTATGCGCCCTCTATCGGGTTGGCCAGCCTCTCCTTCATGTCCGAGTCTGTAGGCTTGTTCGGTATCAGCTCACCGAAAAGCACGGAGTTGTGCATGAGCATGAACTCAACGAGCTGTCCTGTCGTGGAGACGCACACGTCGCTAAGGGAGTCGTGCGTCAGCCTGGAAAGCTCTATCATTATCGGTATGAACGTGTCGTACACCTTGCACAGGGCGTCGGCATCGGCAAGGTTGTAGGTGGCAAGATCCTTCAGGTCGTCGTCGCTCCCGTCCCAAAGCCTGAATATGTCCATCTTCTCTACGGCGAACTTCCTGTCCTTGGTTATCGCCTCGTAGACGTTCTTCAGGGTCTTGCTGTTTATCCTGAGTATGTTCTCGGACGCGCCGACTACCGATATGAACTTGACAACCACGTACATGTCGACGTGCACCCTCCCGGATATCTTAACCCTGTCCACGAGCCCATGGTTCTCTATCTTGGTAGAGCCGCTGAACCTGCTCAGGCTGAAATTCATCCTCAGGGCCTGCGCCCTGTCTATAAGATACCTGACGTCGAAGTTGGCCGAGTTGTAGCCTATGACGAAGTCTATCTCCAGGTCGGCCACCTTTTTCACGAAGGCGTTTATGAGGGTTTTCTCGTCCTCCACAGTTTCGACGAAAGGCAGGTCTATCCTCTTGAATGTCATCACCCCCTTGCCAGACTTCCCGTTGCTGCGGTAGAGGTAGCTTATCATTATTATCGGGTCCTTAGATGCCCTAGGCACCCCAAGCGGGTTGTACACCTCAAGATCGAAGCACATGATGTTGATCTCCGGGTTGCCCTCCTGCATGCTACCAACCGATTCAAGGAAAAGCGATCCATCTACCTCCTTAAACGTCATGTCATAGAACACGAGCGGCGCGATGTCGTTGTCTACCAGATACCTCTTCGCGAACGGTATGTCGTTCTCGTAGCAGGTGCCGTACTGCGCCATGGCGGCGCTCAGCTTCGGCACATGCGAGGCGTTGCCCGCGAACACCTTGTAGGCGAGCACCTCCTTCCCGAGTATCGACCTCTTGATCGGCTCAACAGACCTGGGCTTTATTATCGTGCCGTTCTCGACTGAGGATACCTCCTTGGCAATCTCTACGTCTAAATCCCTGAATGGCACCAAATAGAAATAGGGCCTGAACCTGTCGTCGAAAACTTCGTATGTCCTCCCGTCCTCTCCCTTTAGTGTTATCCTTATCAGCGAATCCTCCGACCTTGTTATGTAGTCCACGTCGAGGATTGCGCCCCTGATGCTTGGCATCGGAGTCACCGGGCCCGGAGCATGTGCGCGGACACGGTCGTGCCGCTCACTTCTGCTGCTCCTGTATCTTCGTGGTGCTTATGACAAGCGGCGGTATCAAGCCAAGCGAGTAGGCCACTAGGGTTCCTGTGGCGCTGCACCTGAAGTTCAGGCCGTTTATTATCTCCTCCGCGAGCTGTACCGGCAGTACGTGGTCAGCCTGCCACTTCTTGAGCACGTTGGCAGCCTCCTCCTTGGATTCGGTAACCTCTACCTGGCCCTCCAGCTTTATGTGGCCTATGCTCTTCGCGCTCTTCTCCTCGCTGTCATGGTAGTCTGCCTGGAAGGAATACGTAACATTCAACTTCTCGCTTCCGTTGCTCTTCACGTCGTCTATGTTTATGTTCAGTCTTGGGAACCGCTGCTTCGCAAGAGCATCCGAGGAATTTATCTTGCCTTCTACGTTCAGGATGGAGAACCCTGTTATCATTGAAATCACTAAAAGCATTTAGACGGGGAAAGTATTTAATTCATACCATAAAAGCGGAACCGGCGGCATGATACGCACCATCGCGGGCATGAATAGTTATTTATAGGCAAAGATGCAACCTTATACGAGGTATCTTGATGGGGGTATCTTACAAATACGCAAAGCTCGGCATGGCTGCCATTGTGCTCCTCGCGCTGCTGGTTCATGTATCAAATGCCTCATATACTGTCAAGAACCTGAATGTTACCGTGAACCTGAACCAGAACTCGTCGGCACAGGTCGAGGAGACGCTGCATGTCCTGATAAGCAACGAGTCGGTGAGCCAGTATTCTACTAACAGGGCGGCACTCAACCTCACGCTTAGCGACTGGCAGCAGCTGATAGGCCCTACGCTCACGGAGCACATAATAAATCCCGCATCAAGCGCCTACGGATTCAAGTTCCTCCCAGGACCGGTTACGAGGCTGCCGAGCGGCGGAACGGCCAACATACTGCTGATATACTACGTAAAGAACGTCACGTTCGTGAACCTTACCGGGCCGCGCACATACGTGTACAGGTTCAACACGAAGGTATTCAACTTCGCGCACGGGGCCAGCGGCCAGATACTAGATCCGAATACCACGTTCACCATAGCGATGCCGCAGGGCAGCACGATAAAGTCTGTTTATCCGATACCGGACCTGCCTACCGACGCCTTCGCAACCAACTATGAGAACGTGACCTCAATATCATGGAAATACTCGGAGCCGCTCTCGAAATTCACGCTGGTATTCGTGGTCAAGCAGAGCCTGCAGGCCGAGGTCAGCCAGTTCTTCACTGAGGTGTACGCCGCCCTTGGCATATACATGTACGTCATCATAGCGGCCGCGGTGATAGTGTCCCTGCTATACGTGTACAGAAGGGCAAGCGAGTGAGTGGTGCGTTTATTGCATGAGTATGAGATTTCAGTGCTGGAGCTTCTCAAAAAGAGGAAGAGCTGCAGCGTGGACGCGATAGAAAAGGACACCGGCCTGGGCCGCGATTCCGCTGTCTGGGCCCTCCAGAACCTGGCCAAGTCGGGAATGGTCTCCATAGACGCGGACAGCATCAAAAGAATAGAGATAACCGAGGAGGGGAAGTCATACCTCGATTCATTCCCTGAGGAGCGGCTTGCAAGGGAGCTGCAGCGGTCCGGCGGCAGCAAGAGGCTATCAGAGATAAAGGACGAGATAGGGAAGATATGGGCGAAGAGGAACGGCTGGATCGAGATAAAGGGCAATGCCGCATCGCTGACGCATTCGGGCGAGGATGCGGCATCCGGGCGCACCACATACCCCCAGAGGGCTGCCCTATCCGCAGCATCAAGGGGGAACTTGGATGAAAAGGGGCTTGCAGAGCTAAGGAAGCGCGGCCTTGTGAAGGTTTCAGATACTACCGTAATAAAAGGCGTTGCCATAACCACGAAGGGGGCATCGGCAGACACCGGCTCAGATGACGGGGCGATAGGCCAGCTCACCAGGGACATAATATCAAGCGGCAAGTGGAAGGGCAAGAGGCTTCGCGAGTATGACATATCCGCAAGCCAGCAGAGGGTCTACCCTGCAAGGCTGCACCCGGTGCACGAGTTCATGGACGTGGTAAGGGAGGCATGGCTCAACATGGGGTTCACTGAGGTATCCGGTCCAATAATAGAATCCGCATTCTGGAATTTCGATGCACTGTTCTCCCCGCAGGACCATCCGACAAGGGAGATGCAGGATACATTCTTCCTCTCCAACCCCAAGACGATATCTATAGAGGACGTAGAGCTCCTCAGCAGGGTCAAGCGCATGCACGTAAAGAGCTGGAAGGGCCCATGGCGCCGCAGGTTGGCAGAGCAGGCGCTGCTAAGGACCCATACCACGAGCGTCTCTGCGCGCTACATAAACAAGCTTGCAAGCTCGGATACCGGATTCCCTGCAAGGCTTTTCTCCATAGGCAGGGTCTTCAGGAACGAGAGCACGGACTACAAGCACCTTGCGGAGTTCTACCAATCCGATGGCATAATAATAGGGAACGGCCTCACGCTCTCGAACCTCATATCCACGCTCAGGCAGTTCTATGCCCAATTGGGCATAGAGGAGGTGCGGATAAAGCCCTCGTATTTCCCGTTCGTGGAGCCCGGCCTTGAGGTCTACTACCATGATGAGGAGAAGGACGAGGACATAGAGCTCTGCGGCGGAGGCATAATCAGGAAGGAGATAACAAAGGCTATGGGGACCAGGAAGACCGTACTCGCATGGGGCGCGGCACTGGAGCGCCTGATGTTCAAGGAATTGGGGATAAGGAGCATAACTGAGCTCTACTCAAACAACGTGGGCTGGCTCAGGGAGCGGAGGGAGCTCGCCCTGGACTGATGTTATGGTGCTCATGACATGTCAATAGTTGAATTCGATAAAAAGAACCTTGCCAGGCTCGGCATCCCGTCGTCCGAGATAGCCAAGGCCGTGGAGCGGCTCGGGATGTCCAATGAAGGGGAATCCGAAACGTCAGTTGAGATAGACATAACCCCTAACAGGCCAGACCTACTGGACATAACCGGATTCGCAAGGGCTGCGCAGCTTCTCTCCGGGAAGAGGGTCCCCAAGGAAAACCACTACGCGGCTAAGCCGCCAGTCCTTGACGTAAGGGTCGAGGCCTCTGCAAAGAGGGCAAGGCCTTTCATAGCGGCAGCTGTTGCGAAGGGCGTAAACCTGACGGACGGCAGGCTAAAGGATCTCATAAACTTCACGGAGAAGTTCTGCGATACCTATGGCAGGAGGCGCAAGAAGGTCGCGGTAGGCCTGCACAACCTTGATGCCATTCACGGAAACCTGACATACGGCGCCTCAAAGGACGGCACCATAATACCGCTAGGCCAATCGGCTCCAAGGAGCTTTGCCGAGGTCCTTTCTGGAACGCCCCAGGGCAGGGAATATTCTGGGATAATAGGGAAGGGTGCTGTACCTTTCATAAAGGACGCGAAGAAGACGATATCCATGGTGCCGATAATAAATTCGGAGCAGACAAGGGTGACGGAATCTGCAAGGAACCTGCTTGTCGAGATAACCGGAACGTCGCTCAGCGCGGTCAACGAGTCGCTCAACCTGATATCATGCTCGCTCATGGATGCGGGCGCCGAGGTGTTTCAGTGCAACGTCTCATACGGAAACAAGGCGATTGCAACGCCCTCAATGGAGTACAGGAAGACAAAGGTGCGCGCATCTATGATAGAGAAGTCGCTCGGCGTCTACATGGGCGAGTCCACGATGGTGGGAATGGCTAACCGCCTTGGCCACGTCGCGGCAAAGTACGGCAACAGCATACTGGTCTTCTCCCCGCCGTACAGGGTAGACGTGCTGGGCGAGCAGGACATAATAGAGGACATCGCCATAGCATACGGCTACGACAGGATAGACCCTATGCCTGTAATCGGCCATTCCGTAGGCATTCCGGAAGAATCCGCGCTGCTGTACAACAGGGTATCCACGCTCATGCTCGGTTTGGGGTTCACTGAGGCGATGAACCCCTATCTCACGAACGAGCGCCTCAACTTCGAGATGGTGGGCGGCAAGCCCTCCAAGGACGCGATAATGATAGAGCATTCCAAGACGGAGTCGATAACAATGATGCGCACAACGCTGCTGCCTGCGCTGCTACAGAACCTCGGCTCCTCATCGCATGACAGCATGCCCCAGCGGCTCTTCGAGGTCGGCAGCGTTTTCCGAATGGGGCCCAGGCCAATCGAGGGAAGAAGGCTGGGGATCGTATCGGAGCACTCGAGGAGCAACTATTCAGAGATGAAGGCAGCGGTTACGGAAGTTTTCAGGCTATTCGGGATAGAGGCCCTCCAGTTCAGGAGATCGGAGGATCCGAGATACATACCAGGGAGAGGTGCACTGATAACCGATGCCAAGGGGACGAAGCTCGGCTCACTTGGGGAGATAGCTCCAGAGGTGCTGGGGAACTTCAGGATAGAGGAGCCGGTCGCGGCCGCGGAACTGGACATAGATGCCGCTTTCGGCATTTGAGAATATCAGAGAAGCTTTCCGCAGTCCTTCAGGCTTTTCACTATGTGCGGAACCCCTACATGCTCGAGGTCCTTCCTGGAGAACTGGTCTGTTATGACCCCTATGGCCTTTATGCCCCTGGACTGCGCGAGCATAACGTGCGCCTTCACGTTGCTTATGAATGTTATGTTGTGCTTCTCGGCCTTGAACTCCCTGGCCGCGACGTCTATGGCTGTCTCCAGTATCTTCGACATGCTCTCGCTCGCGTCACCGTAAGTGCCGAACTTGAAGTACGAATCGTATTTTATTCCTGCCCTGTCGAACATGTTCCTGAGTATGCGCTCCAGCTGCCCGCTAGCCATCCCGATTATGTACCCTTTCCTGTGCAGCGTGTCCAATAACCCTTTGGCGCCGTCAACCAATACAGCCTTGTCGTGCCCGGCTACGTTGTAGTGCGCATATGGCAGTTCCTCGAGGAAAAGGTCGTGCTTGCCGTATATCTCGTCCCTCCCCATGCCGTTGGCCTCGAGTATGCTTATCAGGGTTTCCTGCACGGTCAGGCCCTCGTACTTCTGCAGGTCTATATCATCTATCGAAACGCCGTAGGAACTCCTTATCGCCTCGAAGAAATACTGTGAAACGTCCTTCGATTCCCTGATCAGCGTATTTTCCGCATCGAAAAGCACTATCTTCCCGGCCATCTATCTGCACCTAACGATAAAATCAAAAGGCATGCGCGCTCATGCGCACCGCATGCTCAGACTCCGTGGAACCAGAATCCTTTTCCTTTTTCCTTCTTGCTGCTCTTGCCCATCAGCTTGTCCAGCAGGGTCTTGGGCTTCGGCGCAGCCAGCTTCCTGTCAGGGTCTATCACGTGGGCCATCTCGGGGTTCTCGCTTATGTACTGCTCCCTGAACTCCTCAAGCTTCCTGAGCTTCTCCTCCTCCCCTAGCTTCATCTTCTTCTCCCATTCGGGCTTCATCTCCTTCCATGCCTCCATGGTGTAGCCGTATGGCGCCCTCTCCCTTATCTCGGGCGGGGTGTATGCGTATGTGTAAAGGTCCTTGTAGTAATCGTAATCCTCAAGCTCCATCGAATCCTTGCTTACGTGGACCCCCTGGCCCCCAAGGAACTCTATCAGTTCATCAAGGCTCATCTTCTCCCTTATGTTGTCTGCCTCCCTTGGGTTGAAGAGGACCATTATCGTAAGCTTGGTGAAGTTGACCGTAGCCTTGATTACCGGGTCCATGAGCATGAGCCTGTACTGCAGCCTTGCAGCATGCGGGATGTCTATCAGCTCCTCCTTGCTTACGCCGCTGAAGGTTACCCTCTTTATTATCCTGTACGGCACCCTGTACCTCTTTCCATCCTCATCTACGTAGGAGTCGTAGCTTCCCTGCTGTTGCTGCGCCGCGTCCTGCTTAACGTTGAATGAGGTGCTGCTATGGTCCATGACTGATCACGTTATTGGATTACGAATGCAACGAATGCAGTGCGGCATCAGCAGTTGCCGCATCCGCACCCTCCTGAACCGCCCTCGCTCTCCTGGCCTCCGCATCCGCAGGAACCGCCGCCGCATCCGCAGGAGTCTCCCTCCGTTTCCACGGAAGGCTTCTCTGCCTCGGAAGAGGTGTGGCCCTTCTCCGCCTCGACAACCACCTGCTTCTGCGGTGCCGCAACGTTGGCGAAGTTCTTCACTGGCATCCCGCCGTTTACCGGAAGCGCGAAGTAGTCTACCATATGCCCGTATGTCTTTATGTAGAGCGGATTGGCCTCGAGCTCCTTGACGTTCCTTATGTACTTGTCCTTAGAGTATGTCCACGCATTGTGGGTCTTCTCCCACTCGCCCTGGGGTATGCTGTACTGCTTCTGCACCTTGTCCCTGTATACCTCCGGGAATACGTTGAATGTGCAGAACGGAAGAACCTCACCGTCCGGCATCGCGTAGTGTATGTCGCACTTCTCCACCCTGTGTATGTCATAGGTGTACTCGTCCTGGAAGTGCATCATTCCCAGGAATAGGGTCTTCATCTGGAATGTGCCCATCGACTCGAAGTTGTGCTTGAGCAGCACAGACATCAGCAGCTTCATGAAGTTGACGCTCTTCGGCTGCTTCTCCTTGTCTATGAACCTGTTTATCCCGAGAAGCGCCTTCACCGCTATCATCCTCCTTGCTAGCTTGCCCTTGCCCTCCATCTCGTTGACCGCCTTCTGCAGGTGGTCGAGCATCCCGGCGGCATCGACGAACTCCGTTATCGGAACTATCTTGCCGTCAGGGTCTATGAACAGGTAGCATCCCGCGCCGCATGCGAAGTGTATCGAGAGGTCGTACTTGAATTCGCCTGTCAGGGCCTCTATGAACTTGTTTATTCCTCCTACATACGGAACGGAGAACCAGTGGTCCTTCCTTATTACCCCGTTGGTCTGCTCCTCTATGAGCTTTATCGCCCCTGGTATGGATATCCTCTGCTTCTCCCTCAGCCTCGTCGGCATCCTGCCTACAAGCGAAACTGGCTGGAAGTTTACCGCCCTGACCACGTCTATGTTGTTTATCGCGAAGTTTATCATCGCGCCCAACTCGTGGTCGTTTATCGTCCTTATTACCGTAGGCACCAGGACTATGCTCCCGCCTGTCTTCCTTATCGCATCTATCGTAAGCGGTGCCTCCCAGTGGTTCTTAGGGTTGGCGCGCTTGCTCACACCGTCGAAGCTCATGTAAAGCGTGCTGACTCCCGCATACCTAAGCTGGTATGCCATGTCGGGGTTCAGCCCTATGTTTATGCCGGTTGTGTTGAGCTGTATCTGGTCGAAGCCCTCCTCCTTCGCCACCTTTACCACATCTATTATCTGCGGGTGCATCGTAGGCTCCCCTCCGGTTATCTGTATGGCGTTCGCAGGTATCGGCTTCTGGTTCCTGAGGTTCCTGAATATCTTCCTTATCTCGTCAAGTCCAGGCTCGTATATCGGCTCTCCTTCCTTTGCGTAGAAGAAGCAGTACCAGCAGCTTAGGTGGCACCTGTTCGTTATGACGACGTTAGCAAGGCCCGTGTGGGACTTGTGCCTCTCGCACATTCCGCAGTCGAACGGGCAGTTTGCCCCTTTCGTGTCTGTTATGTAGTTCGGGTTGTTGAATCCCCTTCCGTAGTAGTTGTACCGCCTCATCTTCATGTACATGTCGTAGTCCTCCCAGTACTTCTCTATAGTCCACTGGTGCTCCGGGCAGTACTTCCTTATCATGACGTTCTCCCCGTCCTTGTATATCACCCCGTTTATGATCAGCTTGCATTCAGGGCATACTGTCATGGTCTTCTCTATTATCGGCATCCGTTCTATCTCGTCAATAGTCCTGTGGTACGGTGCAAGCACCGGGTCCTCTGCCTTGGCCTCTACATCTACCTCGGGCCTGACGCTATTAATGTTCACGGTTACGCTCTGTGCGACTGGTTCATCTCTATGTTGTGGGCTGTTTGGCATTCGCTCACCGGAAAAAATGACATTTAGAAAGTATTTAAAAGTTTATCGTTTTTTGCTTTACTTTTTTTCGGAAATTGCAGCTTATAGACGTCAAGGCGCGCAGCCTCTATCGGCTTATCTCCTCTGCAGCCCTTAGCACCTCCCTGTCGGATGCCGCCGCATCGACCGCCGCGCGCACCCTTGCGCCGCTCTCCCCAGATACTACCGCCTTCACTATGCTGGAATGCAGGCCACTTTTTGCTATTATGCCCGAAAGGGCCTTCACATCCTTCGATGCAATGCCGTTCACGTACTTGCTCACGGCGGCCTGGGAGACACCAAGGGAATCGGCTATCCTCCTCTCATCTATGCCGTGCTCCCTGCTTAGCGCTGCAGATGCGGCCATGCGCAACGCGGGTATGGTTATCTCGGCAAGCCTTCCGCAATCCCTGTACAGCGAAGCACCCCAGTATACAATTATAAGCCTATTTATATTAAAGATAAGTGTTACAATGTAAACAACGGTGTTAAAGTGAGAGGAAAGGATACACTAGTAAACTGCGAGTCATGCGGGAGGAAGGTGCCAAGGACCAAGGCCGTCATATACGAAAGGGGCATCAGCTTCAGCACCGAGATGAGGACCGCCCAGGACGTCAGGTTCTTTGAGCGCAGGAAGACGTATTATTGCATAAGCTGTGCGAAGCACCGCGGAATATTCGAGAAGAAGAAACGCCAGGCGATAGAGAGGTCGAAAAGAGGGTTATGAGGGGTCAGAGTCCATGGCGATAGACCCGGACGAGCTTCTTATATTCAAGTCCAGGGAATCGCCCCAAGACGCCAAGGCCACCTCAAAGAAGAAACCCTCGGTTCCGGAAAACGAGCCCATGCTCCCTAAGCATAAGCTTGAGCGTATGCTCGGCAGATTCAGCAGCAGGCTCCCTGAGCCTGTGGTGGCAGCGAATAAAGAGCCGCGCCCCCAGCCTGTCGCAGCTGTCGGAAAAACAGTCCAGCAGCAAGGCCCCAAGCCTAAGCAGGAACCCCAACAGCAGCCGGAGAAAAAGGCACAGCAGCAGAAGGCAGCGGAATCGACAAGGGAAACCACAAACATAAACCTGCTCAAGTACAGGATGTTCAGCGAGTCCGTTTCAAGGCGGAACATAGAGCCGAGCAAAAACCCCGAGAGCGCAACCGGTGAAATCGGGGAGGTGCAGAAACCCGGATCCCCGGGAAATGCGATAAGCATATACACGGAAGGCAGATACAAGACCAAGCTGGCCTCAACCAACGAGCGCCTCAGGATATCAAGGGATGCGGCCGCAGGCAACAGGTGCGCCTCGCATCCATGGCGAAATGCATATGCGATATGCGGCATGTGCAAGAGGCCCTTCTGCTATGAGGACGTCACCGAGTTCAACAACAACTATTACTGCCTCTCCGACATAGATGCGGTGGACAAGGCGCATCCTGCAGAGGCCGGCTCATCAGGGGGCACCTCCTACATGTTGAGCGGCGTACTTCTGATGCTTTCATTCATGACTTTCTTCGCGTTCTCCTACAGGCAGACTATATTCGTTTTCAGGTACCTGAACAGGGTAGGCCTTCCGTTCTTCCTGATACACGCGAACTACAGCTACATATTCTCCTTCGCTGACAACCTGCTGCTGATCGCAGGGCTCGTTACCGCAATACTGATAATAGTGCAGTCCAGGAAGGGCCTATATGCCGGAACCTTCGTGATGCTCTCGTCAGTGGCGATATTCAGCTACCAGTACCTATCAACAGGCACCCAGTACTTCAGCTACATAGGCATCATGATGTTCGCCGCATTCGCTCTGATGCTCTACTCCAAGGCGATGTTCTTGTCCTCTGACGTGAATGAGAGGTACCTGTCCCCGACGCGCGAAATAGAGGCAAGCACTATAAAGTGGCCCAACGTCGGGAAGTTCTGATCATGAGCGCAGTTGCGGCTAGGCGGAAAGGTCTATCTCGTCATTGATCTTCGGGGCGTAGGCATCGAACCCCTCCAGCTTGAAATCCTCTGCCAGCTGCGCGGCGTTGCCCTCGTCCCCATGCACGCATATTATCTTCCTTGGGCCGCACCTTTTAGCATATTCGTGCAGCTCCTCCTTGCCTGCATGCGCGGAAAGGTCATAGTGCCTTACGGGGTTCGCTATCCTCCTCTTCTCCCCGTCTATGACCACGCAGTTGCTGTCCATCAGCATGCGCCCGTTGCTTCCCTCCACCTGGTATCCCGTAATGAGTATCTCCGAGTTCTTGCGCAGTCTTGATATGTAATCCAGGACCGGCCCTCCGCTGAGCATCCCCGCGGTTGTCATTATTATCGATGGCATGCTCAACGCCTCCTCCCTGTCCTCCCTGCCTTCCACGACTGTGCAGTCGCGCAGGGCGCCATCTAGAAGCTGGGAGTTCCTTATGTCCTTCTTGTGCTTCATCACTATGCCTGTTGCGGCGCGCGCCATCCCGTCAAGGTAGACGTACTGCGCTAGGTTGTGCTTCTTCATCAGCGCGAGCAGCTCCTGGCTCCTCCCTACCGCGAAGACCGGGAGCAGCACGTTGCCGTGGGTGTCCAGCACCGATTTCACGTTCTCAACTAACTTTTCCATTGTGGAATCCCTTTCCGGATGCTCCCTTGTCGCATAGGTGGATTCCGTTATCAGCACATCTCCCTTGACTACCTCGGCCCCGGCGTGCATCATCTGGCCCCCGAGCTTGAAGTCCCCTGTATAGACTATCCGGTCGCAGTTGCCGCCGAATCCCTCCATGAGCGTTATTGCGCTGCCGCATATGTGCCCTGCATCGTGCATCGATACTGCGAAATCGCCGAACTGCGTCTCCGAATTGTACTCCACTCCTGTATACCTGTGAAGGAAGCTGGCGACCTGCCTCTTGTGGAACCTCTGCGGGAGATGCTCCTTCCTCGCGACCTTGATGGAGTCGTTCAGCAGCAGCTCAGAAAGCGCAGCTGTCGCCTCAGTGCATATCGCAGGCACGTTGCCCTCGTTGTAGAGCGTCGGCACGTACCCTGAATGGTCTATGTGCGCATGGCTAAGGAGAAGCAGGTCAGGCTCCGCATGCTCCGGGTACTCGACGCCGTGGTTCAGCTTTATCCCGTAATCCAGCAGAATCGACTGCCTTCCCTTAAGCAGGAACGCCGATCTTCCGACCTCGCTCGCACCCCCAAGGAACTTAAGAATCATCGCAATCAGATGTATTTGCGTCGTTGTTCTATAATACTTTTGCGCGGCCGTCGGGAATGCTGGAAGCACATAAATACGTTTCCATCTTTATACTAAACGTCCGGTGCATTCATGGCCTTTGAGAACATAAACTTCATAGATCTCGTCGCGCTTACGAGAATAACAACTGACTCAACTGTCGAGAGGTTCGGGGGACTGATAAACTCCTCCTTTTTTGACGCCTCCAACATACTGGGGAGCCTAAAGCAGAAGGGGCTTGTGGATTTCGTGACCGCATTCCCAAACCAGAGCGCAATAACCGTTACTGACCAGGGCAAGCAGCTGATAGCCGAGGTGCAGCAGAAGGCCTCCATGCAGTTCGACAACCTTGACATGGCGATACTGGTGCAGCTCTCCAAGGGGAATCGCACGCTCTCCGACCTGACGGGGGCTGTGAACGTGACAACAAAGGACCTTGCAGTGCACCTGTACAAGCTTTCAACGCAGCAATTTACTTCCTATGAACTGAGGAACGGAAGCATGAGCATAATGCTTACCGAGAAGGGGTTCCTGTGCGTCAAGGAGGGCGCACCGCATACGGACGAGCAGCTTCTGAAGCAGGCTGCAGCAAGCGCCACGGGCTCGGAGATAACCTCGAAGGACCTCGCGGCCCACCAGACCGCTGCAGCAGGTATCGGAGCGCAGCAGGGCGCTGTCCCACAATCCGCAAACACCCCTGAGGAACTCAAGGCACTGGAGCAGAAGATCGTCTCCGAAAAGAAACGCAGCAGTGCTTCCAAGAATGCTGCAGCCGCGGTCATCGCGATAGTCATAGCTGCAGCCGCGGCCCTTGCCTACCTGTACCTGGTAAAGGCAATATGAGTGTATCCATGGAGCTCGTCGATTATTTCGAGGCCAAATCCATACTCAACAGATACGGGATAAACACCGTGGACGCAAAATACGTGACCAGCGCCGCTGACGCGGTGAGATTCTCCAATAACTCAAAAATAGCGCTTAAGGCGATATCCGGGAAGGCGCTGCACAAGTCGAAGAGCGGCCTCGTTGCGCTAGGGCTGTCCACCAAGGATGAGATAAGCTCTGCATACTCTAAGCTGTCGAAGGCCGCATCAAAGTACAGGCCTTACAAAATACTTGCGCAGAGGATGGCACCCGACGGGATAGAGATAATAATAGGCGGGAAGCGCGACGAGCAGTTCGGCAAGCTCGTGCTCCTCGGCCTGGGCGGGATATACGTTGAGGCATTCAGGGACTTCGCCCTGAGGCTATGCCCCATATCAAGGCGCGACGCGGAATCTATGATCGACCAGCTGCGCTCATCGAAAGTGATAGCCCCGAACGATTCCGCAAGGGGGATGCTCGCCGACCTCCTGATAAAGGCATCGGAGATGTTCATGGGCTCGAACATATCCGAACTGGACCTCAATCCCGTGATACTGCATGACGGCACCTACAGCGCCGTGGACCTGAGGATGATGAGATGAGGGAAGGAAAGCGTAAAGCCCAGAAGGCGAAAGCGAAGATAAGGTACGCGAACCTGGAGACGATAATGCATCCTAGGTCTGTCGCGATAATAGGCGCATCTGAGAACCCCGACAAGGTAGGGCACATAATCATGCAGAACTACATGGATTCAGGATTCTCAGGTAGCATTTACCCGATAAACGTAAACGCGAACGGGAAGATATTGGGGCACAAGGCCTACAGGAGCGTTCTTGAAGTGGGGAAACGCATAGACATAGCTGTAATAGCCGTGCCTGCAGCCGCGGTGCCTAAGGTATTGGAGGAATGCGGCAAGGCGCACGTGAAAGGAACGGTTGTCGTAAGCGGCGGATTTGCGGAGATAGGGGCGACGAAGCTGCAGGACGAGATCGTCAGGATATCGGAAAGATACTCGATGCCGATGATAGGGCCCAACTGCCTCGGGGTCATGGATCCGAGGACTAGAATAGATACCCTGTTCCTCCCAACATTCAAGATAGACAAGCCAAGCATAGGCGGCGTGAGCTTCGCTGCTCAGAGCGGGGCGGTGGGCAGCTCTATTCTGGATCTCATAAACAACGAGGGATTCGGCCTGGCGAGGTTCTTCTCTTACGGCAACGCAGCTATGGTCGATGAGACTGACATACTCAATTACCTGATGCACGACAAGGCGACAAAGGTGGCGGTCTTCTACATCGAGGGCGTAAAGCGCGGAAGGGATTTCGTCGAGACTGCGAAGATAGCAACTAAGCTCAAGCCCGTGGTGGTGATAAAGGGGGGTGTTACTCCTGCGGGGGCAAGCGCGGCGCACTCCCATACGGCCTCGCTCGCAGGGAGCAACGAGGCGTATGAGGCGGTATTCAGGCAGTTCGGGTTCACAATAGCAAGGGACATAAAGGACCTGCTGAACTTCGCCAAGATATTCGAGACCCAGCCGCTAGCCTCTGGAAAGAGGATAGCGATAATAACGAACGGCGGCGGTGCCGGGGTGCTTGCAACCGATGCGCTGTACCAGAACGGGCTCTCGGAGGCCGCCCTATCCTCGGATTCGATGAGGTCGCTCAGGAAATCCATGCCTCCCATAGTGAACGTCAGGCTGCCGCTTGACATGGCAGGCGACGCGGACGACAAGAGATTCGGCGACGCACTTGCTGTAATAGAGAAGGACGATAACGTCGATGCGATAATGGTGATAGCGTTGTTCCAGACCCCTGGCGCAGACTCTAGGGTCGCGGCAACGCTCATACACTATGCAACGCAGATGTCAAAGCCCCTGGTTGTCGTAAGCATAGGCGGAAGCTACACCAGGGCGCACAAGGAGATGATGGAGAGCGCAGGGGTTCCGGTATACGACTCACCTGGCGACGCGGCCAGGTCCCTTGCGGCTCTCATAAACTACTCAAGATATCTAAAGGGCGAATGAAATGGGAAAGAAATCTGACGATATAATAAAGAGGGACAGGAAGATCTTCCTTTCGACGACTAGGGAGGACTACAACCTGGTTGTCGACAGCGGGAGCGGCGACCACATATTCGACGTGGAGGGCAGGAAATTCATAGACTTCTCCGGGTTCATAGCCACGTACAACCTAGGGGTCAACGGCAATGCGGAGATACGCAACGCTGTCAAGAAGCAGGTGGACAAGCTGATGCATGCGGCCTTCACCGATTTCTATTCGGAACTGCCGGTGCTTTTCGGGGAAACGCTGCTGAAGATGTTCCCAGAGGGCTTCGGCAGGATGTTCCTCTCGAATTCAGGAACTGAGGCGAACGAGGCCGCGATAAAGTTCTCAAGGATGTTCACGAAGAGGCAGTACATACTCTCGTTCTACAACAGCTTCCATGGCCGGTCGATAGGATCCCTTGGGATGACATCATCGAAGGTGGTCCAGAGGGCCCACTTCGGCCCCTTCAGCAGCATAATACACGCGCCGTACCCGTATCCCTACAGGTGCCCGTTCGACCACGAGCAGCACAAGTGCGGCGAGGACTACATAGAGTACATCAAGGAGTACATATTGAAGAGGGAGTTCGCCGGGGACGAGATAGCAGCGATAGTCATGGAGCCGGTGCAGGGAGAAGGCGGCTACATAGTTCCGCCGAAGGAATTCGTAACAGGCATAAGGAAACTAGCAACGCAGAACGACATCCTGCTTGTCGATGACGAGGTGCAGGCAGGATACATGAGGACCGGGAAATTCCTGGCGCTAGACAACTTCGGGGTAAAGGCCGACATATACACGATGGCAAAGGCACTCGGCGGAGGCCTTCCTCTAGGCGCAACGATAGTGAGGCACAGCCTTGGCGACATACCCTACGGGTCGCATGCAAGCACATTCGGGGGTAACCACGCATCGGTCGCGGCGGCATATGCCTCGATCAAGCACGTACTGAAGAACAAAAAGGCCCTTGAAAGCGGCATAAGGAAAAGGGGCGAGATCTTCCTGAAGCGCCTGCACGAGATGCAGGACAGCTACGAAATAATCGGAGACGTAAGGGGGCTGGGGCTGATGATCGGCGTTGAGCTGGTAAAAAGCAGGAAGACCAAGGCGCCCGCAATAGAGGAGCGCGACCGGATAACAAATGCCGCATTCAGGAATGGGCTGGTAATGCTGCCATGCGGAGAGTCAACGATAAGGATCGCCCCTCCGCTGACGATATCCGAACACTCAATAGAGAAAGGTTTGGACATACTGGAGGATGCGATAAGGTCGTCATCAAGGTAAGCGCGGCGGGGATTCAACCCCTCCTGCTCTTGAAGGAGAGTATCTCGCTCCCGGCGTTCTCAACCTGTATCCTTGCCACGTCCTGCTTCTTCCTGAACCCATTGAGCACCGCCTCTGCGAACCTTATGCTTCTCGTGCTGTCGTATATCGTCCTCATTCGGCTGAAGTACGTTTCCGCCTCCCTGAGCTTCTGCTCCCTAAGGGCCTCGAGTATCTCCCTCTTCAGCTCACCCATGACGTCCATGAGGCCCATTATGTACGATTCGCCGTCTACGCCAACTTCCCTGGACGTTGGTATCGCCCCAGTACCCTTTATGATGTAGAATATCCTGGCCTCCGCATATTCCTGGTAGGCCTGCCTCGAATGGTAATTGAAATCGCCGTCGTGCTTCCTGAGGCCCTTCACCATAACGTATGCCGCTGCAAGCCTCTTCCTCGCCTCCGCCTCCTTCCCGTTGTGCAGCAGGGTTATCGCCTGGGCGGATTCCCTTATGGTGTCGCGCACTAGGGCCATTACCTCGTCGAACTCCTTCTGCTTCCTCTGCAGCGCACCAGTTATCGAGCTTATCTCCGAATCCAGCTTAGCCAAGTGCTCATCCCAGGTTCCTGCCGCCCCAGAAGAGGTACTGCTGCGCATAGCCCCTGTATGCCTTGCCCCACCTCTCGTTAACGAAATCGCGCAGCTCGTCGATCTTCCTTGGTTTTCCTTTGAAATAGACCCTCTCTAGGGTTCTCTTGACCCAGACGTCTATCGGAAACGCCTCTGTTTTTCCGTATCCCATGAGGGCTATGCAGTCGGCAACCTTCTCCCCTATGCCGTTCATGCCCATCAGGGAATCCTTTATGTGCTCGTAGCT
This sequence comes from Microcaldota archaeon, assembly GCA_021829015.1. The sequence goes on from JAJZOJ010000008.1 coordinate 25,276, forward strand.
CTTCCCCCTCATCTTGTGGAGCAGTATGTTGTTGGAGCATGCCTCCGCAGCCTCCTTGATGTACTTAGCCCTGAATCCAGTGCCAGCGGCGCGCAGCTCCCTCTCGCTCACTTTCGAAAGCGCTTCGGGCGTAGGGAATCCCCTGGCAATGACTATTCCGTCCCTGTTCTCTATGTCGCTGCCGTATTTCCCGGTAAGCTTCCTCATTATCAGCCTTATCCTCTTGACGTTGTTGTACTGCGACATGATGAAGCATGCAGTAGTCTCCCACGGGTCGTTGAGCGTTACTCTCATGCCCCTGTATTTCCTGACGGAATCCGACATGAACTTGTCAGTGGATATGTTCCTGTATATCTCATCCATCCTATCGTTGAGCCTGAAGCGCTCTATGAAATCCTTCCTCGCATGCGCATTGCTGAAGGAGAACCGGTCATGCCCTCCAATGCTCCTGAAGCCCACGAGCGCGTGCTTTCCTCCGCTGGTGTATTCCAGGATGCCGTTGCCGAAATCGTAATCCGCGAGAAAAGTGAGGGGCTGGGCGCTCTCGACAGTATGCCTTACGTTGATGTCCTTCGCTATTATCCCATTGTGCGAATCAAGCCTATATTGCATTGCCTACCTACCCCAACCTTCCAATAATGTATTCTTTCAGCTCATTTATATTAACGCGCTCCTGCGACTTCGTATCCCTGTCCCTTACAGTCACTGTTCCGTGCTTGTCGGAGTCCTTGCTCACCGTATCGAAGTCAACGGTTATGCAGAATGGGGTTCCTATCTCGTCCATCCTCGCATACCTTCTCCCTATCGAGCCGGATTCGTCAAGGAAGACCTTGAAGCTGCCGCATAGGCTTTCATAAATATCATCAGACATCTTCCTGAGCGTGTCGTCCTTCTGGAGCGGGAAAACCGCGGCGGCGAACGGCGCCACGCACGGCTTAAGCCTTAGCACCTTCCGGTCCCCGTCTACTGCATATGATGTGTCTATGAGCATCCAGATGTTCCTGTCGACACCGAAGCTGAGCTCGAGCACGTTGGGCATGAGCTTTCCGCTCTCGACAGCTACCGAAAGGTCCTGTCCAGAGCCCTTCGTGTGGGAGGACATGTCGTAATCTCCCCTGTAGTGGAGTCCGCCAACCTCCTTGAAGCCTCCCCAGCTTTCCACGTCAACCTCTATGTCCATGTGCAGCTTGTTGTAGAACGCCTTCTCGTTGCCGCCCTTCTCAAGGAACCTTATCTTCTCCCTTGGTATGCCGAGAACGTCAGTGTAGAACCTGCTTATCAGGGCCATATGGTATGCGTAGAACTCCGGTATCTTGTAGTCCTTCACCAGCGCAGCCGCGGTGAGCTTCACGTACTCCTTCGTGCTGTATGGTATTACCGCCATCTGCTCCTCCGCAAGGTCCCCTAGCCTGACGTCGAATTTTTCCGGGTCGAAGAATATCTGCAGCTCGGCCTGTATTAGCTCCCGCATGCGGTACAGCCCCTGCCTTGGGGATATCTCGTTCCTGTATGCCCTGCCTATGAGCGCCAGCCCCATCGGCAGCGCCTTCCTAAGCGCATTGTACTCCCTGAAGAAATTCAGGTATGTTGTCTGCGCGGTTTCCGGGCGAAGGTACCCCCTCTCCGATTTCTCCGGGCCCAGGCCGACGTCTATCATCATGTTGAACTCCTTCGACGGCAGCAGGTCCCCCTTGCACTTCTGGCACTTCACGTTATTCTTCTTTATCAAGTTGTCTATCTCCTTTGAATCAGCGCCTTCCGACACCGGTATCTTGAGCTCGGAGAGCATCACGTCTGCCCTGTAGTAGGTCTTGCACTTCGAGCATCCCACAAGTATGTCATTGAACCTCGATGCGTGCCCGGAGGCGACTAGCGGCCTCTCCGGCATCAATGCCGGGCCGTCGATAAGGTAATAGTCCCTGTTGGGCTCGACGAAATAGGAAAGCCAGACGTTCTCGAACTTCCTTTTCATCAGGGCGCCGAGATGGCCGTAATCGTAAAGCCCCGCAGAGCCTCCGTATATCTCGGCGCTGGGCCAGAAGAAACCCTTGCTTTTGGCAAATGCTGTAATGCTGTCCATGTCCATTGAAAAACCAAGCGTGCTATAGGTGCTCCGCAACTAATTAATTGTAAAGTAAAGCATAATAAATAGATTTACCAATACAAAACTACTGTTTGTAACGGTGTTATTTTTGCCAAAAGAGCCATTCGAGGAGCTGCGGGAACGCATGATAAAGAAGGCAAAGGAGGGTATAAGCGAGACATACTCCAACGAGGAGCATGCGCTCATGCAGTCCATAAACGCATATTTAGAGACTACGAAGTCGCAAAACCTCGCTTTCGAGAGGCTATCCGAATGGTACGGGATATACTATCCGGAGATAAAGGTCAGCAGCCCGAAGATGCTTGCGGACATGGTCTCGGTCCTAAACAGCAGGTCATCAATAAGCAAGGAGGAGATAGAGCGCATAGTCTCCGACGGGCAGAGGGCAGAGTCGATATACAGCAAGGCGATGGCGACCATAGGCAGGGACATGCCCGAAGTGGAGAAAACCGCCATAATAGCATTCGCAAGGATGAGCCGCCAGATGAGCGATACCCTTGAGGGTCTCGAGTCCTACATAAAGGAAGCCTCGACCAGCATAATGCCCAACACCACCTACCTTACGGACGAGAAGATAGCAGCGGAGCTGCTCAGCAAGGCCGGCTCCCTGGAAAGGCTGGCATCCATGCCCGCGAGCACCGTGCAATTGCTCGGCGCGGAGAAGGCGCTCTTCAAGCACATAAAATTCGGCAGCCGCCCGCCGAAGTACGGGGTGCTCTTCAAGCTCACGGAGATAAGCAACGGCCCCAGGGAGAAGAGGGGGAGGATAGCAAGGGCGTATGCGACCAAGGTCTGCATAGCGCTGAAGGCGGACTTCTACACCAAGAACTTCATAGCAGAGAGGCTGAAGCAGGATCTTGACGACACTATAAAGAAGATAAAGGAAACGCCCAACAAGGGGATAAAGCCCCATCAGGGCAGCGAGAACAGGTTCCAGCAGCGCAGGCCCGGAAGGTTTTCCGGAAATTCAAATCCGCGCGGCGGGAACTCCCGCAGGGGGAACCAGCACGGGGGGAATGCAAGGCGTGACGGCAGGCATGCTGCCGGATTCGACAGGAAGGCGAGAAAATGAAAACTGAAAAAAGAAACGGCAAGGTTGTGCTCGGCGTCGCCGCGCATTCGGACGATCTTGATTTCGGCGCATTCGGCACGATGGCGAAGCTATCCAAGGAAGGGTACGATTGCTATTATCTAATACTGACCGACGGCTCCAAGGGCTCCAGGGTCGAGGGCATGACCCCTGCAAGGCTGGCCGCGATAAGGCAGAAGGAGCAGAAAAACTCCGCTGCCCTCATAGGCGCAAAGGGCGTCTTCTTCCTTGGCCACAAGGACGGGGAGCTAGTCCCCGACCTCGCATTGAGGAAGGAGATAGTGAAATACGTAAGGAAGCTGAAGCCCGACATAGTTATAACGCAGGATCCAACTTACATGTTCTCCGACAGGTTCGTGAACCACACCGACCACAGGGCCGCGGGAACCGCTACGATAGATGCGGTATTTCCAGCATCGAGGAACCCGATGACCTTCCCGGACCTCAGGAAAAAGCACGGATTGGAGCCTCATAGGGTTAGCCAGATGTATCTCACGAACATGCAGAGCCCCAACTACGCGGTAGACATATCGAAGTACATAGACCTGAAGATAAAGGCGCTTTCGATGCACAAGAGCCAGGGGATAGGCCAGCATCCTGAGTTCGTACGCGAGATGTCCGCAAGGCTGGGTAAGAAATGGCACTACAAGAATGCCGAAACCTTCTTCAAGATAGACTTCGCGATATGATCCGTCCTGTCACATCTCCATGGAGTTGAATATTTCAGCTGCCTTCATGTAGAAGTCGTCCATAGTCCCGTTGTTGTCTATCTTGAAGTCCGCCATGTCTATGCACTTTGCTACCTGCTGCTTAGCGGGGTCATCGTTGTACAGCTCCATCTCCTCCATGCTCTTGAACTCCTCGAAATCCGTGCTGCCGTGCTTCCCATCCTTCACCCTCGAAAGCACCCGCGAGAACCTGGTCTCCTGGTCCGCGAAAACCTCGACGATTATGCCGTTGCGCTCCTTTATCGCATCTATTTCAGCAGGGTTCCTAAGGGAGGTTATCACCACGTTTACGGAGTTCACGGAATCGAGAGCCTTCCTGCACCAGTAGTCCGGACCGTTGGACATCCTCATCTTGTTCCCTAGGTCTATCATCTCCATCCTGCTGTTGTCCTTTCCCAATTCCCTGAGCCGGTCCCTTATTTCCTGCCCGATGTCAACATGCACGAAGCTGTAGTTCCCGACGAGATAATCCGCCAAAACGTTCTTCCCAGAGCCGTTAAGCCCTACAACGCCCACAAGCATGATACGGATGCGCAAGAAAGGAATTAATACATGTGCTCGAGGCGCTTTATCCTTTCCTCTATGGGCGGGTGCGTCGAAAAGATGTTCATGAGCGACTTTTTGGAGAACGGGCTCTCGAAGTACAGCGGCGCCGTCATCTCGTTTGCGGCCTTGACATGCGTGGCATTGGGCTGAGCCTCGTACTGCTGTATCTTCTTCAATGCGCTCGCGAGCCACTGCGGCTGCCTTATTATCCTAGCGCCGTTGGCATCCGCCATGTACTCCCTTTTCCTTGATATCGCCATCCTGACCAGCAATGCGAATATCGGCGCGAGTATTCCGGCAACTATGCCCACGAGTATAAGGACTCCGCCATCGCCCCTCCTGCCTCCGAACCCGAAGAAGAACATGTTCCTTATTATCGCCGATACTATTCCTATTATGCCTGCGAATACCACGGCTACGAGCATGAACTGTATGTCGTTGTTGTAGATGTGGGACATCTCGTGGGCTATCACCCCCTCGAGCTCGTTCTTCTCCATCATTGATAGAAGTCCGGTGGTTACCGCTATCGAGGCATTGCTCTTGTTCTTTCCCGTAGCGAAGGCGTTGGGGTTCGGGTCGTTGACCACGTATATCTTTGGAACCTTGATCTGCGATGCGAGCGCCAGCCCCTCGACTATGCTGTACAGCTGCGGGTACTGGCTCTTGTCCGCCGGCTTTGCCTTGGTCATCTTGAGCACAAGGGTGCTGCCGTAGTGGTAGGAGAAGAATGCATATAGCACCACTATCACCATTCCGATCCCGAATGCTATCGGCCCCCCGCCGAAAAGGTAGACGAACAGGAAGATTATCCCTCCGAATATCGCCCCGAATACCATCATGAGCAGTATCGACTTTATCCTGTTCCTGCCTATCTCGTCAAAGAAACTCGCCATGCCGTATCAACCGCTTAAGCAAAGTCACTTCTTCCCCTTCGTCGCATCCTTGCCGCCCTGCGCGACCGCTCCTGCAGGTTTTGCAGCTCCCTGCGGAGCATTGACGTCGTCGAAGTTGACCTGCACCGGGCCGGTCTCCCCTGCAGGGGCCTGGAAGAAGTCTGCCTTCTTGAAATGGAATGCGCTTGCGAATACGTTCCCTGGGAACGTCTGCATCGAGTTGTTGTAGTCAAGGACGTAGTCGTTGTACGAGGTCCTTACGAATGATATCTTGTCCTCTGTGTCGGTAAGCTCGTCCTGCAGCTGCTTGAAGTTCTGCGATGCCTTCAGGTCTGGATAGTTCTCCGCTACTGCGAATATCGACTTCAGCGCCTGGGATATCTTGTTGTTCGCCTGCGCCTTGTCCTGCATCGAGCCAGATATTATGGATGTCCTGAGCTGCGTAACCTGCGTGAGAACGGACTTCTCGTACTTCATGTAGCCCTTGACCGCGTTCACGAGGTTTGGTATAAGGTCGTACCTCCTCTTGAGCTGCACGTCTATCTGCGCCGAGGCGTCCTGCACCCTGTTCCTCTTCCTTATGAGGCCATTGTACCCAAGTACTATGAAAAGGAGTATAAGCGCCACTATTCCGCCGCCAATCAGCTCAATTAGGCTCATCTAATTACCCACACTAAATATGCTCATCCAACAAATATAAATCCATGCTCTCCAAGAATTGCCGCTTCCGGACATGTTACGCGGCTTAATGGAAAGGTATATATTCTTTGAGTGAGTGGTTAATCTACATTTTATCACTTGGTGGTAGGCTGAGCCGCAGTATCTAATGCTGTGGCATACTACCATCCAAAAAAACGAAGTCCTAGCATGAGGAGTGCAGACGCGAGCACCGTTTTCCGGATCGGACTGGTACTGTTCGTAATATTTCTTGTCGCGATAAGATTCAACCCCTTAGTTTCGATAGCGCTGCTTGCGCTCGCCTTCGTGCTCGACGGCGTTGACGGCTACCTTGCATTGAGGGAGGCTAGCGGCGGAAAGCTTGGGGTATCTGAATATGTCAATTATACAATCAGCGGCGCCAACGCGAAGCGGATAAAGGCGCTTAAGGAAAAGACCTCGAAGATCGCGAGGTACGGCCCGAGGCTCGACGTCGCGGGGGACCGCATAGCGGAATACTCCTTCTGGGGCGCCTTCGCTGTGTTCGGCATCGTCCCTCTGTTCGTACTTATAATAATCATAATAAGGCACTCCCTGGCGGATGCATTCCTTGCCGCAAAGGGAACATCCTCAAGGATGAGGACAGGGTTAGCAAGGGCTCTGTACTCATCGAACGTGTCCAGAGGCACGATAAACGTGCTGAAGTTCATAACCTTCTCTTACTTCATACTTGCATACGTGTCCAGATACCCTATGGTCTATGCATACGTTCTCATGGCTGCGCTTGTCGTTTTCATAGTGGCAAGGGGCGCAGCTGAGGTATACGAATCGACCAGAAAATAAGAAACCAATATAAAACCTTTTTCCTTTAGTATTCTGGGATGATTTCTTGATAGGCACGTTTCTGTTGACTGCCGCCACGACAGCCGCCAACGCCACATCGGTGTACGTCGGCTCGCTGGCCACATATACCGAAAATACCATAGTGGTGCTGATAGCGCTGCTCTCAATACTCGCGATATCCATACAGGTTGCAAGGAGCTACTTCCTAAGGATACTCAGGAAGTTCACGCTTAGGCTTGCAGCGGATATCTGGTGGCTTCTTTACATAATACTAAGGGACGCAAGCATATTCCTTGCGGTATTCATGGGATTCCTGCTGTTCTTCCCCGGAATATACCAGGACTTCCCTATAGGGATGCCCTTCATGCCGCTAGCGATAGACGTCTTCGCGATGGCATTGGTCTTAATACTGCTTACGGATACCGACGAGGAGCCGTTCTACAACAGCCTGCTCACGATCCTCGTGATAATAGCAACCACGCTGTACATGGCCGGCATGATACTCGTAACGGAGAGCCCGGTGGCTCTCGCGAAGCTGCCTCCAACGGTGTCGCTCGCCACGAACAACATCTGGGGATTCGCCAACACATATCTCAATTCGGTGAACAACCCCGCATTGTCGATATACACATTCTACGCGTGCTTCTCGATACTAGGGCTTCTGGGGCTTGTCGCTGTGCTGTACTCATTCAAGGGCGGCATATTCAACAGGTTCCTCGAGCCTAAGCCTAAGCCTGTCGTGAAGAATGTCGCTCCAGCGGCCCCAGCCCCGAAGCAGCCCCCGCAGCAGGGGCAGCAGAGGTAAGTGGTGCACATGTCCTTCAAGTTCACCTTCGACAACAGCACATGCATACAGTGCGGCATATGCGGGGATGCATGCCCTGTCAATGCCCTTGACTTCACTAGGCCAGGGAAGCATTTCGAGGACCGGAAGGGCGAGAAGGACGACACGGACTTCATGACCGAATACCCGATACAGGTATCGCGGTGCACCGGGTGCATGATATGCCCGAACGAATGCCCCGTATCCTGCATAACGATAGTCAAGGTTGACAAGGAGCCGAAGTACGAGCCGAAGCAGGGGGACATGCTCGACGTAGAGCCGACCAAGGACGAGTTCGGCCTCTCGAAATACACCCACGTAAGGCCCCATGCTGTCAAGATAAGGGATCCGTGGGGGCATGAGTACATATACAGGCCCCTGAGGAGGAAGTCCAAGACCCAGACATGGGAGGGCCACGACGAGATGAAGTGAGTGGAAAGGGCTATAATAGCGCACAAGTGGAACGGGAGCCCAGATGGCGATTTCATACCATGGCTCAGGGATCATCTTGCCAATGAGGGATTCTCGGTATCTGCCCCGGAGATGCCTTCTACGACGATAGATGCATGGGTGTCCGCCATATCATCAGCCGCAGGGACGCCGGATCTGTCCACATGCCTGATAGGCCACGATGTCGGGTGCCAGGCGATAGTGAGATACCTCGCTACGCTTCAGGAAGGGCAGGAGTTCAGGGCGGTATTCCTTGTCGCGCCATGGACTAGGCTGGAGGGAAATGTCGAAGAGGGTCTCAAGCAGTGGGTCAATGAGCCGATAAACTGGGATGCGGCGAAAAGACGTGCGAGGAGATTCGTAGTCATATACTCGGACAACGATGCGCTTGTGCCGGTTGAGAATTCCGAGATGTTCGGCAAGCTGCTCAATGCGGAGCTGGTGCTGGATTCCGGAAGGCATCACTTCTCAGATGAGGATGACGTGACCCAGCTGCCGTCGCTGGAGAAGGTGATATCGGAGTCGTACCACGAAAATGAAAATTAGCTATCTTTATAAAGTTTCTCCAAGAATATTAAGCTGATTACGGGGGTTTTTGATGATACCGTTCTACTATTACAGCCTAGCAGCGGGAATACTTTCGTTGCTGTTTGCGGCGGTCGCCGCGAAGAAAGTTCTTGGCAAGCCTGAGGGCACTCCGAGGATGCGCGAGATCGCAGCGGCGATAAAGCAGGGCGCAAGCGCCTATCTCAACAGGCAGCTGCAGGTCATAGCTGTATTCACCGTCATACTGGCGATACTTTTCGGCGTATTCCTGCCGTCGCACATAGAGATAGTCATAGCATTCGTTACCGGAGCAGTGGCGTCATATCTTACCGCGTATCTTGGCATGAACGTAGCCGTAAGGTCCAACCTCAGGACGGCGAAGGCAGCGGAGAAGGGGCTCAAGGATGCATTCTCCACGGCAATTCTGGGCGGCTCGGTAACCGGATTCGCGGCGATAGGATTCGCGCTCATAGGGCTTAGCCTGCTGCTGGGATATCTCACACTTTCAGGAATCGAGATACTCATAGGATTCGGCTTCGGCGCATCATTGATATCACTGTTCGCAAGGGTCGGCGGCGGAATATACACAAAGGCCGCTGACGTGGGTGCGGACCTCGTAGGCAAGACGGAACTGAACCTTCCGGAGGACGACCCGAGGAACCCTGCTGTGATAGCTGACAACGTAGGGGACAACGTAGGGGACTGCGCAGGAATGGCGGCTGACGTTTTCGAGAGCTATGCAGTGACGCTTGTCGCTGCGCTGCTCATAGCGATATCATTCGCATCAACTACAAGGTTCGCCTATCCGCTGTATGTTGCAATCGCGGGATTCATAGGCAGCATGATAAGCATACCGGTGCTCACGCACTTCGGCAAGAAGCCAGGAAGGGCACTGTACATCGGAATGGGCACGGCTGTCATAGTCTCTGCGATACTTGATTATGCGATTACCGCATACCTTGGAGTATCTATATTGTTCTTCGTGCCCGTACTTTCAGGCCTGTTGCTAGCGATACTGCTGTTCTGGGTTGCTGACTACTATACCGGAAGCTCGAGCAAGCAGGTAGAAACAATAGCAAATGCATCGAAGGGCGGCGCAGGAACTAACGTTATAACCGGGCTTGCAGTGGGGCTGAGGAGCACATGGGTCCCGGTTGTCTTCATAGTGCTGGCGATGCTTGTGAGCTACTATGTTGAGGGCGTATATGGAATAGGTATAGCTGCAGTGGGGATGCTGTCGCTCACGGCCACGGTCCTCACGATAGACTCATTCGGGCCGATAACTGACAATGCCGGCGGGATAGCGGAAATGGCCTCATTGCCCTCAAGGGTAAGGTCGGTAACGGACCACCTTGACTCGCTTGGCAACACCACGAAGGCCACAACGAAGGCATATGCGATAGGCGGAGCTGCCGTTTCCGCAACTGCGCTTCTAGTGGCATTCGCGCAGGCCACGCACCTTGTCACGATAGACGTGCTTAACCCTGCTGTGCTTGCTGGCGTATTCATAGGGGCACTTCTGCCGTTCATATTCTCATCCTTCCTCATGGAAAGCGTGGGCAAGGCGGCCAACCTCATGGTAGAGGAGGTCCGCAGGCAGGTCAAGCACATAAAGGGATTGCTGCAAGGAAAGGCGAAGCCGGACTATGCAAGGGCGGTTGACATCGCAACGGTAAATGCGATAAAGTCCCTTGCTGTGCCTGAATTGATAGCGATAGTCACCCCGATAGTCGTGGGGCTTCTTCTGGGCCCCGCGGCGCTTGGCGGCCTGCTTGCCGGAATGATACCAGCGAGCCTGATGCTTGCGCTCTTCATGGCAAACAGCGGCGCGGCGATGGACAACGCGAAGAAGTACATCGAGACAGGAAAGCTCGGCGGAAAGGGCAGCGATGCCCACAAGGCTGCTGTAGTCGGCGACACATTGGGCGACCCGCTGAAGGATACCGCGGGCCCGGCGCTCAACTCGATGATAAAGGTAGTCAGCACGATATCGATACTCCTGGCGCCGATGTTCCTGACCCTTGCACTGGCCCTGATCCACTGATCAGGGATTTTATTTATTTTTCCTCTTTTTTCTAGCGCATGCAATATGGCGCTTACGCTAACTTGCTTGACAGTACCATCTAAAACAAGCTAAACGAAACTATTCGAGGTTCTCTATCTCGATGTCCTCTACTCTCTGCATGCGTTTCCTTATCCCTTCTTCGGTGTACTCGGGGAAGTCCACTCCGCTTACGACTATCATTACCCTGAGCGAGTCCTTCTGCATCTCCCCGTCTATCCTTGCGCCCCACTTGAGCATCGCCTCGCCGCTTATCCTTCCGGATATGTCCTGGAATACGGTTTCCGCCTCCCTTAGCGTAAGGCTCTCCCCTCCGACTATGTTTATCAGAGCTCTCCTTGCGGTGCTGAGGTCTGCATCGAGCATAGGGCTCTTTATCGCGTTCTCCAGCGCAACTACTGCCCTGTTGGTCCCTCCTCCTGTAGACATGCCCTCCCCGCTGCCTATTACGGCATAACCGGAGTCCTTCAGGACCGCCCTAAGGTCCGCGAAGTCTATGTTAACCATCCCGGGCTTCGTGACCATCTCGACTATGCCCTTAGTGGCCCCGGCAAGCACCTCGTCAGATACCCTGAATGCCATGTTGAGCGGCAGGTCAGGCGCAACCGCGAGCAGCTTGTCGTTGTGTATTATTATGGTGGTGTCAGTTACCTTCTTGAGCTTCGATAGCCCCTCGAGCGCATTGCGCATCCTCGTCTTTCCCTCGCTGGAGAACGGCAGCGTTACAATCGCAACGGTAAGCGCCCCGGCATCCTGGGCTATCTGCGCTATCGCGCTTATCGAGCCTGTTCCGGTTCCTCCGCCCATGCCGCATGTTATGAATACAAGGTTAGCCCCTGTGAAAAGGTGCTTTATCTCCTCCTTGCTCTCTATGGCCGCACCTTCCCCTACCCGTATGTCGCTTCCTGCTCCCAATCCCCTGGTCATCTTCTTCCCGAGGAGCAGCTTCCTCTCCGCTCTCGTCTTTACAAGGTGCGCAGCATCGGTGTTCATAGCAACTAGCGTTGCCCCCTGCACGCCTATGCTGAAGAGCCTGTTTATGGTGTTGCTTCCGCTGCCTCCCGTCCCTACAACGAATATCTTGGGTTTCGCGCCCTCTATGAAGCGCAATATCTCCTCATCGTCGGGGCTGAGAGCCTCGGGGATTCCGTTTACCATCGCACCACTAATCGTCATACCTATAATGAAGCAAAGGATAAAAAACCATGTGTGTGGAACGCAACCTCGAATGTATTTATATTACCGGTGAGAATATCATTGATAAACAATCAGGTATGTCCATGCCAAGGAAAATAGACCCTAAGGCGGCGCTGTTCAGGAAGAGCAGGGAGCTCGGCGAGGGCGAGATACGTGGGTACAATTTCGATGATAGATTCGACGCAAGGAAGTTCTTCGATTCCTACAGGGACACGGGCTTCCAGGCAACGAACCTGGGCAAGGCTATAGGGCTAGCAAAGGCTATGCAGAAGGACAAGGCTACGATATTCTTGGGATTCACATCCAACGTATCCACGAGCGGCCTCAGGGACATAATAACCTATCTCGTCAAGGAACGGAAAGTGCATTTCCTTGTCACCACTACCGGGGGCCTGGAGGAGGACATAATAAAGACACACGGGAAGTTCCTGCATGGGTCCTTCGATGCTGACGGCGCTGAACTGCGGCGCAACGGGGTCAACAGAACTGGCAACATATTCATACCCAACGAGAGGTACATATGGTTCGAGGGGTTCATGTCGAAGGTTCTCGAGAAGGCGTATTCCAGGCAGAAAAAATCCGGCAAACCAATGGACAGCGTCGAGCTGGTGAAAATGATGGGCGCTGAGCTGTCAGATTCCAAGAAAAAGGAGGAGAGCTTCACCTACTGGGCATACAGGAACAACATACCGCTGCTTTGCGTGCCCCTTGCTGATGGTGCGATAGGCGACCATCTATACTTCTTCAAGAAGGCACATCCGAACTTCGACATAGGCCTGATAGGCGAGGTCAAGCTGCTCTACGATACTGTCCTAAATGTCGAGAAGGCAGGGGCATTGATAATAGGCGGCTCCGTGCCAAAGCACCACATAATGAATGCGCTCATGCTAAGGGAGGGGGCGGATTACACAGTGTACATCAACACCGCATATGAGCAGGACGGCAGCAATGCGGGAGCGAATCCGAACGAGGCCAAGAGCTGGGGCAAGGCAGCCCCAACAAAGAACGACGTGAAGGTCTGGGGCGACGCAAGCATAATTTTCCCGATACTCGTTGCCGCCGCATTCAAGCTGAATGATGAATGAGTCGGGCCGAGAGCATCGTCCTTACGTTATATCTACCGCGCTTTTCTACCTCTGAAAGGCGCCCTGATATGGATTTCCAGTCCTTTACGGATTTTGCATACGTCTTTGCGAGCGCCGAATACTGCGCCGCGCTGACCGACCTCTTCATAAGAAGGAGGTCGAGCGCCCTCTCCTCTATCGAATTCGTGATCTCCGATAGCCCAAAGTCAATCACGTGGGGGCTCCCATCCTTGCCTACGATTATGTTTGCGGGGGTGAAATCCCCATGGGTTACCCCTGAGTTGTGCAGCGCAGCAAGCTGCCTGCCTATCGAACTCATCAGGGCGCTTCCAGCAGAATCCAGCATGTCGTTGAGCATGGTCCCATCTATCGAGGTCATCACTATGTCGTATTTTCCAACCAATACCACGCGCGGCGATCCGCAGCCCGCATCGGCCGCGATTCCAGTTATCCTGGCCTCGTTTCTTGTCCTCTGGTTGCGCAGCGTTTCATCTATCTCATTTATCCTGTAGCGCTTCGGCGCCCTGCGCTTGAGTACGCATTGGATTCCCAGGAATTCCACCGCGTATATGCTGGATTCCGCGCCCTCCGATACTTTTTTCATGGTACGCGCACCCCCTCCAGCCTGTACCTCTGGCTGGTCGTGCAGTCCGATCTGCTGACATGCATGCCTGATCTCAGCATCCTCTCAGCAACTACCGCTATCATCGCCCCGTTGTCAGCATTGAACTCGTCTGGCGCCGCGCCGAACCTAGCATCGTGCTCTGATGCAACATTGGATACCATCTCCCTGAGCCTTGGGCTTTGCGCAACCCCACCGCATAGCACTACCTCCCTCTTCTTTGTGAGTAGCAGCGCCCTCTCGGTCGCCTCGCACAGCATTGAGAATGCGGTCTCCTGCAGCGAATAGGATACGTCCCGTATATTGTGGCCCTTGAGCATCCCTACCGCATTGGTGAGCAATCCTGTGAAGGTGAAATCCATGCCCCTCACCGTATATGGCATCTGCAGGTATTCTCCCCCGATTGCCGTCTTGGCTACTGTAGAGCCCCATGCGGGATTGAGGCCCGCCTCCCTTGCAAAGGAGTCTATCATGTTGCCTACGCCCATGTCGAAGGTTTCCCCGTATATGTGATACCTCGCGGGCTTCCCCCGCGCAGCGACTATCTGGGAATTGCCCCCGCTGACGTACAATGCTATGGGATCCCTGATGTTTAGAAGGGATTTCGCAACCTCTATGTGCGCCAACCCGTGGTTGATCGGGAATATCGGTATGCCTGCCATATCCGAAAGATACGTTGCACATACATGCCCGACCCTGAGGCATGCGCCCATTCCAGGGCCCTTGGTGTATCCAACGGCATCTATATCATCAAGGGAAAGGCCTGCGGCTCTTAGAGTCATTTTCAGGAGCTTTCCCACGTTTCCAACATGAAAATCAGCGACCTTTGAGGGTATCATCCCCCTGTCGGATATATGATACATGAGCTTCTCGTTGGCTATTACCTTTCCTTTCTGTACGATTCCCATTCCGAGGGTATGTGCGCTGCTCTCAACGCCCAAAACCGCCATCTAAAGACCGTCAGACTACGTCGACATTGGCCTCCTTGTAGCCTATGCTGACGAGCGCCTTCTTCGCATCCTGCTTGTGCTCGCCCTGCAATTCTATGAGATTTCCCTTGCTGGTGCCGCCGCATGCCAGGATCCTCTTCAGGCTCTTCGTAGTCCTGTCAAGCTCATCGGGATTTATGCCCTCGACGACGGTGACGTACTTGTCGAACTTGGCCTTCTTCGTGTAGACCTTTATCTTCGTCTCCGTTTCCCTGTCCAGGATATTGCATACGCAAAGCTCCTGTGGAAGTCCGCAATTAGGGCAAATCTCCGCCATTTAGACCTTAGCACCTCTCTCCTTAAGAATAGTATTTATCCTTGCTATGGTTCTCCTTATCTCCCTTGTCTTGACGACCTTGCTGGACACTCCAGTGCTCGTTATCTTCCTCTTCTCTATGCCTAGCTCGAGCAGGAGCTGCCCCATGTTGGCCCTCAATGAGTCGTCGGATAAGGCTCTCAGATCCTTTATCTTTATTTCAAACACCTGTAAGGTGTATTTATGACCTTTAAGGCTTATAAATGCTATGATGGATCCCGATTACCGGCGCATTGCAGGTACTGCAATTGTCGGATTCCCTTCGCAACATTCATATATCTGAGAAGCGCCAATTAATGCATGGGAATCCAGAGGAGCCGCACAGCTGTAACGAACATGCTGCACATGGACGCGCGCGATACTGAGGTCAACAGGCAACTGTGGTGGGGCCTTGGCCCGTCAGTCGACCTGGTAAAAACCGAGAACATCGAATTCAGGGGTTACCTATACAATGCGATAAAGAAGGTAAATGAGGGTAAAAACACCCTTGTCGTTCTACCCACGGGGATGGGAAAGACCTATGTAGCGGTATTTGCCGCTGCCAAGGGCATCAAGGAGGGCAGGAAGGTATTGCTTCTAGCCCCAACCGTGCCACTGGTCAGCCAGCACCTTGAGACCCTTCAGTCTGTTTTGCACGACTCAACTGGCGTTGCAGCAGTCACTGGAAACGTGCTGCCTATCGAGCACAGGAAAGCCCTGGAGCGCGATTCGAAAGTTATAGTGGCGACCCCTGAAACTATAGTCAGCGACATGGGGAACATGGACTGGAGCAGGTTCGGGTACGTGATATTCGACGAGTGCCAAAAGACCAGGGGCGACTATGCATACTGCAAGATTGCAGCTTCCTTGAGCGGCAAGGGCGTGCAGACCATAGGGCTCACCGCCACGCCCAGCAGCAGGACAGAGATAGTCAGGGACATACAGAAGAGGCTAGGCATCACAGCCTCTTTCGTCAGGACAGCAAATGATCCGGAGATCGTGCCGTATATAATGAAAAGCAGCACCACATACCGTGCGGTCAGCAAATCCAAGCAGATGCTGGTGCTTGAGGACGCAATACGGTCCATGATAAACTACAATTTCAATGTTCTCAGGGAGAACAAGCTCACAAACGCGGAAAGCTTCTATGCGCTTCCGCGCAAGGACTTCGAAAAGATAAAGGGGAAGATAGAGGAAAGGTGGGTGGACAGGCAATTCGGCGGATTCGATTTCGAGAAGCTGGGGAAATGCACTACCGCCTACCACAAGATAAGCTATCTCTCCCATGCGCTTACTCTCGTCCAGACTGAGGGCGTCTACCCGCTCAACGAGTACCTGACATCGCTGTTAAAGATGCAGGGGCCCAAGAGGACCGCAAGCATAAATGAGCTTGTCAGGGGCAAACCGTTCAACGACCTTCTGTTCAGAACCAGGATTGCGATCAGGGAAGGCCACGAGCACCCAAAGGTAAAGGAAATACTCGACATATCCGACTTCAACAGGGACAAGAAGATGATAGTATTTGTACAGTACCATTCCACCATGAAGATGCTTGCAGAGAAACTCGGTGCCAACGGGGTGAATACGGTGCAGCTTGCAGGAAAGGCGCATGGGATGAACCACAGCACGCAGAAAGAGGCGATATCGAGGTTCAAGGAATCACCCAATGGCACTATACTCATATCCACTCAGATAGGCGAGGAGGGGATAGACGTGCCTGACATGCCCATGGTGATAAACTACAGCCCCGTACCAAGCGGCATAAGGAGCAGGCAAAGGAAGGGGAGAACCGGAAGGACATCTCCCGGCATTGTAATAACCCTGGTTACCAGGGACAGCAGGGATGAGGCATACATGAATTCATCCAACTGGCGCGAGAAGCACATGGACAACATACTGCGCAAGATGGCCTCAGAGACCCCTGTGGCATCAGTATCTGGCGCCGCAAAGCCGCAGGAGCAAGTTGCGGCAAATTCACCGGCCCAGAACCAGAAGATGCCGGAGCGTAAAAGGCCCCCAGTGCAGCTGAGGCTTGGGTTCAACTGAGTCCAAATAAGCCAATCAAGCTAATTCTACGATTCAAGGCGACATTAGCCTAAGGAAAGTGTATAGGTATTAATAGTTTTACTTCCGAAGGATATCGCTAGTTCGTCATATCCTAATATACAGAGAGGCTAACATGGCAAAGACCACCGAAAATGTGAAGATCCCTGACAAGCTTATCGACCAGGTAATAGGCCAGAAGAACGCCGTCGAGATAATCAAGAAAGCAGCCAAGCAGAGGAGGAACGTGCTCCTCATAGGCGCGCCTGGAACCGGAAAGACGATGCTTGCCCAGGCGATGGCGGAGCTGCTGCCTCCCGGAAGCCTCGAGGACATACTAATATACAAGAACGTCAACGACGAGAACGTTCCCATCGTCAAGGCGGTCAAGACCTATCCTGACACAAAGGCGCTGGAGAAGCTCGGCGACGGGCAGGGACGCCAGATAATACAGAGGGAGAGGGCCAAGAACCGCATGACACTAAACCGCGGAAATTCGATAGTCGGCCCTGTCGTCTTCATCCTTGTCATGATACTTATTGGAATAGTGATATTCGGCTTAGTAAAGGGCTACGAGATCATAATGGTCTCGGCGCTCATACTTGGAATAATGATATTCGGCTCAGTAGCGCTGCTGATGAGCGGGCTCGTTAGGCGAGTAGGACTGCCGGGAATGAATGAGGCCAACGAGCCCAAGCTGATAGTCGACAACAGCGGCCAGGCACACGCCCCATTCATCGATGCTACGGGCGCAAGGGCAGGCGCCCTCTTCGGCGACGTGAGGCACGACCCGCTCCAGAGCGGAGGGTTGGGCACCCCTGCACACCTGAGGGTGGAGAGCGGCGCGATACACCGCGCGAACAAGGGGGTATTGTTCATAGATGAAATATCCAGCCTCGAGCCGAGGGCGCAGCAGGAACTGCTCACATCATTGCAGGAGAAGAGATACTCGATAACGGGCCAGAGCGAGATGAGCTCAGGCGCATTGGTAAAGACAGAGCCTGTGCCTGCGGACTTCATACTCGTCGCAGCTGGGAACGTGCAGGATCTCCAGCACATGCACCCTGCATTAAGGTCAAGGATACGCGGATACGGGTACGAGGTATTCATGGAATCCACGATGGAGGACAATGCGGAGAACAGGCATCTGCTGGAGCAGTTCGTAGCGCAGGAGGTCAAGAAGGACGGCAAGATACCTCCCTTCGACCAGAGCGCTGTAGACGAGATAATAGAGGAGGCGCGCCGCAGGTCAGGCAGGAAGAAGAAGCTTACATTGATACTTAGGGATCTTGGCGGATTGGTAAGGGCTGCCGGGGACATAGCAATAGAGCACAAGAGGAAGGTAGTCTCAAGGGACGAGATCCTAGAGGCGAAGAAGCTCGCTACTTCGATAGAGGGCCAGATGGTGACGCAGGAGCTTGAGTTCAGGAAGGACTACAGGGTATTCAGCACCTCCGGATTCGCCGTCGGCAAGGTGAACGGCCTGGCTGTGCTCGGCGGAAGCACCGCAACGTTCGCGGGAATAGTCATACCTATTGTCTCGGAGGTGACTCCTGCAGGGTCAAGGTCCGAGGGCAAGTTCATACCGACAGGAAGGCTCGGGAAGATAGCGAGCGAGGCTGTGAAGAACGTCAGCGCGATAATAAAGAAGCACATGGGCAAGGACATAGCCAACTACGACATGCACGTCCAATTCATACAGATAGAGGGCGTGGAGGGCGACAGCGCCAGCATATCCGTTGCGGTGAGCATCATATCCGCAATGGAGAACATACCTATAGACCAGTCGCTTGCGATGACCGGCTCCCTGTCCGTAAGGGGTGAGGTACTCCCTGTCGGGGGCGTAACCAGCAAGGTCGAGGCCGCAATCCAGTCGGGGATAAAGTCCGTCATATTGCCGGCAAGCAACCTCGGAGACGTTACCCTTAGCAAGTCCACACTTAAGGGCATAAAGCTCATACCCGTCAAGACGCTTGCCGATGTCCTGAAGCACGCGCTCAAGGACAGCAAGCGCAAGGAAGAGATAATAAAGGAATTGAAGCGATACGAAAAAGACTGATTGTTATGGCACAGAAGAAACCGGAAAAGAACGCGACATCCAAGCTGAAGGATTTCGGCAATGGGATAGTTAGGGACATAGAGTCGAAGAAATCCCCGAAGTTCGTTACGGGCTCGAGGACCCGCTCCAACATAGTATACAACGAGAAGAAGGGCTACCTATCACTGGGGCCGGCCCACGAGGAGAGGGACTTCCTGAACATAAGCCAGTCGAAGCGCTTCATGCAAACGGTTGCGATCGCATCGAAGTGCCACAAGTTCATAAACGAGAACCTCCACACCACGATAAGAGGCCTTTACTACCAGTTGAAGTACTCCCTTGGGGAGGACGTAGACGAGAACATATTCAGCGAGCAGTCGGAATCGAATCCGCTCATAGAGGACCTCGAGGTCGCGCTCGACCTCAAGAGGGAGGACCTCAACCTAAATGCGAACAGGAAAGGGGTCCTTGCAGGCAACCTCAAGATATCGGACATGTTCGGCGATGAAAGGCAGACGATAGACGCAAGCAAGATGGGAAGGAGCGGCTGGGCGATACCCAGCGACGTAGACAACGACATAGAGTTCCTGGACGTCAAGGCGAAATACGTCCTCGTAGTGGAAAAGGACGCGCTCTGGCAGATACTCAATGAAATGGGCCTCTGGAAGAAGGAGAACTGCGTGCTCATATCCCCTCAAGGCCAGGCTGCAAGGGGTACCAGGAGGCTTATCAGGAAGTTCGCCGACATGGGCCTTCCCGTATACGTCTTCAACGATGCGGATGCATGGGGCTGGTACATATACTGGACGATAAAGACAGGGAGCATGAACCTCGCGTACATAGGCAACGAGATTGCTACACCAGAGGCTAAGTTCATAGGGGTGACGATGTCAGATATAGAGGAGTACGACTTCCTGAAGGGGCTCACCCTCAAGGCCACTGACGTAGACCTCAAGAGGGCCGAGGAGATGCTCTCCTATCCGTGGATAAACCGCCACAAGGAGTGGGCCGAGGAGCTGAAGAAGGTCCTCAAGACCAAGACGAAGCTGGAGTCAGACGCGCTGCAGGGCCCAAGATTAACGTTCGTCCAGGATTACCTCAGGGAAAAGATAAAGAACAAGGAATTCCTGCCGTGACTATACCTTGACTGCGGGCTCTATTCCCTGGATGTCTAGGCTCTTCAGCGCAGCCTCGGGGTTGTCGTAGTAGGCCTTGACTACCTCGCTTATGTCCCTTATGTTCCTGCGTCCCATCTTGTTGAGCTTCTCGAGGATTGCGGCCCTGACCCTTTCCTCCGCGAGTATCGCAGTTGGCGGAACCCCCAGTATGTTCGAAAGCATGTCCCTGTACGTTACGCTTGGTAATATCGGGGAGCCGCGCTGTGTCTTGTAGTCGAACTTGTATAGGTCCGAGAGAAGAACCTGGGTCTCTATTCCGGCTATTTCAGATATCTGGGTTATCTTCCTGTGCTGCGTAGATCCCCTGTAGAAGTTGGATACCACTATGAGCGCGTCTATTACGGGTATTATGTCCATAGGGACGTTCATCGGGGTGTGCTCCAGCCTGTTTATTATGTCCCTTGATGAGGAGCCGTGTATAGTGCCCATAGATATCTTCCCGACGTTCATAGCTGTTATCATGTCGTTGGCCTCAGCCCCCCTAACCTCCCCGATTATTATGACGTCAGGCCTCATCCTGAGTGCGTTCTTCACGAGGGATTCCATGGGGAGGTTCTCGCTGGTTTCCAGGTTGACGCAGTTCTCCTGCGTGCTAGTGTCCAGTTCGTACGTTTCCTCTATCGTGACTATTCGCTGGTCCGGCCTGAAGAAGGAGAACATCGCATTGAGCAGGGTGGTCTTTCCCGCAGCAGGCACCCCGCCTATGAGTATGTTCGCCGGCCTGACCTTCAATCCATCGACGTAGAGCCACAGCCTGGCAGCCATGTCATAGTCGAGCAATTGGTTGTTGATCAGGTCTATTATGCTGAGCGGGGTCCTCTTCATGTTCCTTATCGTTATGTCGTATCCGGTTGGGGATGACACGATGTTCGCCCTGCTCCCGTTCGGCAGGTGTATATCCATTATGTTGCCCTTGTACTCGCTGTTGGTCATGTACAATCTGAGCTTCGAGGTGAACCTCCTAAGTATGTCGCGGTTCCCCATCCTGAAGTCCAGCTTCAGGCGCCCCCTCTTGGAGCTGAATACGAATACCGCCTCGGTGTTGTTTATCATTATGTCCTCAATATCCTCATCGACGAGCAGCTCCGTTATCGGATTGAGGTCGTTCATGTCGTCTATGATGGAGTTTATGCTAGCCTGTGGCATCTCTGGGCTGAATTTCTTGCAAAGGCCGGTGACTATCTCGTTCCTCTTCTCTATGTCGGTTATCTCTGAGAACCTGCCAGCCATCTGCTGAAGGACCTGGTCCTCAATCGCCTCGAGCGCCTTGTCCATCAAAACCACACGGTATCAAGATGTCAGCGAAAGTATAAAAACAGGTTGCCGCGAATGCCGTTAATAAGCATTGATTCCAGGCCGTGCCCCCTCCTATGTCATTTGCAAAGCAGCCCACGTGATAAAGTATTTATATTTGGAAAAACAGCAAGTATCTGGGGGATTTGATGGGAATAACTGTCGACGTCATGAATAATGACCGGAGTGACGGGCGTAAGGGTTTGGGAGACTTCAGACGGAAGAGCCCAAACAATTTGTTGATGAGTCGAATAAGAAGGAATGCTGCCGTGATTGGTCTAGCAGCAGGCCTATATTTTGTTCCAAGTGCAAAAGCCCAGGCCCCAACCTTAAGCCCAACGGTAGAGAACGAACTCTCCAATCTAGTCGTTGCGAATGGGGGTTCAGCAACAACAATACCAAGCATTGTCAACAATACAAGATCCGATGGCATTAACCTTAATTCAACTGTGGCGCAACTAGAGTCCGCATCCGACGCTCCACTAGTGCTGGATCTTCTAGAGGTCAACAACTTCGTCCCGCAGAATTTCACCCTATATCAGGCATTTACCCAGCTTTACGATATGAGTTCAGAGTTCTATGGCACGAACTCAGTCCCGCCAAACCTGACAATCACTCGAATGCTTGCAAATTCCCTTGAAATCGGCGGGCAAATAATATCGCATAACGTTGCGAAAGAATTGGCAGGGAAATACTCTCCGAATCTAGACTATGAATTATGCACCGGCGTATTGACTGCATCGTTAACTAAAAGCAATGTTCCTGCTCAGATGTCATACACCCTGAATGCTTCCAATCTGAATGCATCGACCGTCAACCTGAATGTTGGGCCTGTGAACATAAACGCCAATTTAAGCGGATCTGGGGGGGGGGGGCCAACGGTATCTCCAAGCCTAACCTCTGTA
>JAJZOJ010000014.1 GCA_021829015.1 Microcaldota archaeon
ATCGTGAAGATAAGGATGCACAGCGGGGAGGAGAGATTGGGGCAGGTGCTCGACACCAGCGACAAGTTCGCCGTGGTGCAGGTATTCGGGCCTACGAACGGGATAAACATAAGGGATACCACAGTCAGCTTCCTTGGGGAGACCTTCATGGTCAACGTTGGGGAGGGGATGCTCGGGAGGGTATTCGACGGGCAGGGAAGGCCCAAGGACGGGGGCGGGCTGATATCCTCTGGGGCCAGGAAGGACATAAACGGGGAGCCGATAAACCCTGCCTCGAGGGCCATGCCGAGCGACTTCATAGAAACCGGCATTTCGACGATAGACGGGTTGAACACGCTAGTAAGGGGGCAGAAGCTCCCGATATTCTCAGGTTCAGGATTGCCGCACAACGAGCTCACGGCGCAGATAACCAGGCAGGCGAAGGTCAAGGGCTCCGGGGAGAACTTCGCGGTGGTGTTCGCAGGGATAGGCATAACATACGACGATGCGGAATACTTCATAACCGAGTTCAGGAAGACAGGGGCGCTCAAGAGGACTGTCGCGTTCATGAACCTGGCGAACGACCCAAGCATAGAGCGAATAATAACCCCGAGGATAGCCCTGACCACGGCGGAGCACCTCGCATACGACAGGGGGATGCACGTCCTAGTTATACTCAACGACATGACGAACTACGCAGAGGCGCTCAGGGAATTGTCTAGCGCTAGGCAGGAGGTACCCGGAAGGAGGGGATACCCCGGATACATGTACACGGACTTCGCATCGATATACGAAAGGGCTGGCATAATCAAGGGGAAGAAGGGGAGCATAACGCAGCTCAACGTTGTCACGATGCCAAGCGACGACGTCACCCACCCGATACCCGACCTTACAGGCTACATAACCGAGGGGCAGATGTTCCTGAGCAGGGACCTATACAACAAGGGTATATACCCGCCGATAAACCCGATGGGCTCCCTGTCAAGATTGATGAACAACGGGATCGGGAAGGACAAGACGAGAGAGGACCATAGGGGGGTCGCGGACCAATTGTACGGCGCATATGCCAGGGCGCAGGACGCCAAGGCCCTTGGCTCCATAGTTGGGGCTGAGGCGCTGAGCGAGAGCGACAGGAATTACCTATCGTTCGGGAATGAATTCGAGTCAAGGTTCATACGTCAGGGCGCATACGAGTCAAGGGACATAGAGAGCACATTGTCGATAGGATGGGAGCTCCTCTCCTCGCTGCCCGAATCGGAGCTGACCAGGATAAAGGAGGAGTATGTCAAGAGGTACTACGGCCAGAGGCAGGGCAAGGAGCAGCATGAGAAGGGAGGGAAATGAGCGCGATGATAAGCCCCACAAGGATGAACCTCATAACCACTAAGCGCAGGAGGACGCTAGCGAAGAAGGGCTACAACGTCCTGAAGCGCAAGAGGGAGGTGCTCGTCATGGAGTTCCTCAAGCTCCTCAAGCAGTCGAGGCAGGACAGGAGCAGGATGAACGAGATAATACAGAACGCCTACAAGTCAGTCACGATGGCCAGCGCCTATGTCGGGGACTTCGAGCTCCAGAGCGCCGCGATGCACGTTCCCGAGGCTGAGCGGATAGAGATAGGGCTCAAGGGCATCATGGGCGTCAGGATACCAGACGTGGCCAGGGAGAGGGAGATAGGGAAACTCTCCTACAACCTCATATCGACGAGCATAGCTGTTGACGACATAAACGAATCCTTCAATACCGCGCTGGAGACGATAGTCGACGTGGCGCAGAGGGAGCTGGGGCTCAAGAGGCTTGCGATAGAGATAGAGAAGGTGAAGAGGAGGGTCAATGCCCTGGACTACAGGGTCATGCCAGAGCTGACAAGGAGGTCCAAGTACATATCCATGAGGCTTGAGGAGATGGACAGGGACAGCTTCTCAGCGCTCAAGCACGTGAAGAGGAGGCTGGAAAGGGAGAATGATGGCAGTAAGTGACCCCCTGCGCCATAGATTCAGGTAGGCTTAAAAAGGTTAATTTGCTATCTTAACTGATGGCTTATCATTCGTTTCTGACTGTAATATTGCCTGCAGCGTTCGCGCTGATAGCAACGGTCCTTGCCCTCAAATTCATAATGCCGTACTTCTATGGCGCTGGGATCGTAGCGGAGGACAGGAACAAGGAGAGGGTCAGGAGGCTTCCCGGAAGCGGGGGCATGGCTGTCGCATTCGGCATAACCGTGGGCATACTCGCATACACCTTCGGCGCATCATTCATATTCGCCCCGGTGATAAGCATAGAGGACATACTCGCGGCTGCTATCTCCATAGTGCTCATAGCCGCCGTGGGATTCATGGACGACCTCAACGTGAAGGCGAAGAGGGTGCAGGTTACGGGCATGAAGGGAATAAACGCCGGGCTTAAGCAGTGGCAGAAGCCCCTGCTCACGATAATAGGGGCGCTGCCCCTCATGGCGGTCAATGCAGGGGTCAGCAGCGTCGCGCTCCCGTTCATAGGGCAGGTCAACCTCGGGATAATATACCCGATAATCGTTATACCGCTAGTGGTAATATTCGTATCCAATGCCTACAACCTGCTTGGCGGGTTCAACGGCCTCGAGGGCTCCATGGGCCTCGTGGCCTCGATAGGATTCATAATATACTTCTACGCCTTCGGCAACCCTGTGGGGTTGTTCCTATCCTCGGTGCTAGCCGGATCCCTAGTCGCCTTCCTGCTATTCAACTGGTATCCCGCGAAGGTGCTCCCGGGAGACAGCTTCACATACTGCGTCGGGGGAGCGCTCATAGCGATAATGGTGATGGGGCAGGCGGAGGCCTTCGGGGTCATACTGTTCATACCGTGGATAGTGGAGTTCATGCTCCACGCGAGGAAGAAATTCAAGGTGACCGACCTCGGGATAAGGCAGGGGGACGGGACCCTCAAGGCGCCCTACGGAAAAAGCATATACAGCCTGACCCACGTCATGATGAACCTCAGGAGATGCAGGGAGAAGGACGTGACGATAATGCTTGCTGGGGTGGAGGTGGCGTTCGTTTTGCTGGCCATACTCCTGAAGATGCACGGGCTGCTGTGATTAGGATCCATTGCGCTGACCCGATGATATTTAAATGCCAATTCCGATAACATATGCAGGCTGAAACGCCTGGAAAAAAGGCAATTTATAGCTTAAAAAGAGAATCTGCATGGCGGGAAAGATTTGGAGCAGGGAGCAGCTGTGGAGGCTGTTTACGGTAGCGATATTCCTAACTCTATCCATAGCCGGGTTCGGCTTCTCCGTGTACCTTTTCTTCGTGGCAAAGACCGTCATGCTGTATGTCATAGCGATGCTGTTCCTGCTGCTTTCGGTCATATCTGGATTCTTCAACGTAATGGCGTCCTATTGGTACTACAAGTCGTTCGATTACGACCTGTACGTCAGTGAGACCACCAAGGCGCTCAGGCCGATGAGGAGCTTCCCGGCTGTGAGCGTTGTCATGCCTACCCATGACGAGAGCCCTGCGATGATAAGGCGCAACATAAAGAGGCTCAAGGCGCTCAGGTACCCCAAGGGCAGGCTGAACCTGTACCTGCTGAACGACTCAAACGATGCGCGCATCAAGTCGGAGCTCGAGAGGGCCTGCAGGGATCTCGGGATAACTTTCATATACAGAAGCACTAACAAGGGCTTCAAGGCAGGTGCGATAAACAATTTCCTGAAGCACACGAAGGACGAGTACATAGCGATATTCGACGCCGACGAGTACCTCGTGGACCGCAACTTCCTGCTTGACGTTATGCCGTATTTCCAGGACAAAGGCATATCCTACGTGCAGACGGAAAAAAGGTACAGGAAAGGCACCTTCTTCTCCGATTCAGTCGACATATTCGACGCGTTCTTCTTCAGGTTCATAGAGACCGCGAGGGCGATGGACCACACCGCGATATTCTCGGGGTCGTGCGGCGTGATAAGGAGGTCGGTGATAGACTCTGTTGGGGGAATGCCTGAATACGCTATAGAGGACACATTCTTCAGCCTGGAGTCGGACCTGAAGGGATACAGGGGCTTCTACCTGCCCAAGGTATACGCAAGGGGGGAGCCGATAAGGACCTTCTCCAAGCTCGCGAAGCAGCAGTGGCGCTACAACTTCGGCGACACCCAGTTCATACTTTACTACCTCAGCAAGCCGGAGCGCAAGGCGAAGGACCTGCTTGCGAAGATAAACTACATGGCCCACGGCTTCGGCCTGAACTACCTGTCGGTGATGCTCATACTCTTCACCGTGCTTTCCACCGCGATAGTGTTCTCATCGCTGCCGTTCGCCCACATAAACCTATCGATATTCTCGATAACGCACTTGGGGATGCTCGAGATAGCCGAGCTCCTGGGGCTGTTCGCCTTCATACTATCGATGTTCGCCCCAGCGATACTCACGAAGATATACTTCAAGTCCTTCAGGAAGGGCGTAATGGTCTTCCTGCTCAACTACGCGCTTGCGTTCGTCAGGGCTAAGGCTGCGATATCCGTATTCTTCGGCAAGGAGAAGCGCCTCAACTGGACTAGCAGATCAGAATCCAACTCAAGCATACTCAGGGTGATATCCAAGACTCGCGTCGAGATGGCTTTCGTCGGGATAATGTCTGGCCTTGGGCTTTTCGCGCTCATGCAGAACAACATCGCAGGCGGCATATGGCTAATATGGTACGGGGTAATGTATTCGCTAACAACGATATTCCTGTACAAGTACGGCTGAGGGGTTGAGATGATAAAACGCGCTGTTATAACCTCGGCAGGCAACGGCACAAGGATGCGCCCCATATCCAACGTCATACCAAAGGCGCTGCTCCCGATCTTCAAGACCTTCGAATCCAAGAGGTACCCTACCCCGCTCATAGAGATAGTCGCGTCCTCGCTAAGGGATGCGGGGGTCTCGCAGTTCTGCGTAGTAGTCGGCGCAAAGGGGCGCATGCTAGCCGATTACCTATTCGAGAAGAACGTCACGTTCGTGTTCCAGAAGGAACCGAAAGGATTCGGGGATGCGGTATTGCAGGCAGAGGAGTTCGCATCTTCGGAGCCGTTCTTCCTGCATGTGGACGACGGACTACTGACCGGGGGGTATAAGGAAGCTTCCGTTATCTTCTCCGAGCTAAACCCTGCATGCCTGCTCTTCCTGTCAAGGGTGGAGAACCCGAGAATGTTCGGGGTGGTCGAGGCGGAGCGCTACAGGGACATGGAGGGCCATAAGGTATTCAGGATCAAGGGCGTCCAGGAGAAGCCGGATGAGCCGAAATCCGATCTTGCGATATGCGGGATGTACGTATTCTCGGGAAGCCTCTTCGGTAAGATAAGGGAATCGGAGCCGCACAAAGGCGAGGTGCAGCTTACAACCGCGATACAGAAGCTTATAGACAGCGGCATGGAGGCGTACGGCATGCTTCTCGAGGATGAGAAGTGGCTCGATCTCGGGAACCCGGAGAATTACTTCGATGCTTTGAATTATTCCTACCATAACCTCTGAGCGATGAGTGCATGTCAATGAAAGGCGAAACCGTAAGCGTGATAATGCCTGTGTACAACGAGGAGCGCACTCTGAAAGCAATCGTCTCCAGGGTGCTTGCCCAGAGATTCGTTGACGAGCTCATAATAGTAGACGACTTCTCCAGTGACGGAACACCAAAAATAATCGCAGCCCTTGCCGGTAAGAACAAGAGGATAAGGGCGATAAGGAACAGGAGGAACATGGGCAAGGGATATTCTGTAAGGGCCGGGCTTAAAATCGCCAGGGATGGCATAATAATAATACAGGACGCGGACCTAGAATACTACCCTGAGGACTATGCGGCCATGATAAAGGCCCTGGGGCCCAAAAACTTCGTCCTGGGAAGGAGGACGCTGCAGAAGAGCACCGGGCACAGGTATGCGCTGTCCGCCTTCGCGAATGACCTCTTCTCAATGGAGTTCAACATCATGTACGGCACATCGATAAAGGACATCAACACCTGCTACAAGGTATTCAGGAAGAGCATGATAGACGTCAGCGCGCTAAGGGCGAACGATTTCAGGGGAGACCCTGAGATACTTGTCAACCTGGTAAGGAACGGCTACTCCGCAAGGGAGGTGCTGGTGAGGTACAGGGGAAGGACGTTCGCCGAGGGAAAGAAGATAAACGCCAAGGACGCCGTTAAGCAGGGGGCCTTCATCCTCTGGAGCAGAATCTCAGGCAAGTAGCTCCAGACCGTCTGCGCAGGGATAAGTGCCTGCGGCGCGGCCCGATGTCATTCGCTCCGCAAGGTCCGCTCCAGCGCCCTATTGTATGTAGTTATTGATGGATCGTTGCGCAGCTGGCTGAGCCTCTTTTCGTTCTCTAATTTCTTTCTGGCAATGTCAAGCACCTCGGGCTTTATGCCCTTCCTCTCCCACGAGGTCAGCCCCCAGTCCCTCCTGATTAGTTCGGCCAATGCCTCTGCGGCAACGTTTCCAGGCATGTATTTTTTCCATACTATTGGCTGTTGGCCCCCAGGACCAAGGGGCATGTTGAGCGGATCAGGCATGTGCAGGTGCTTTTCCGAGTTATTGTAGATGTCGAGGATGTACATCGTTGGCGTATTGGGATTCTCTATCGCCGCGCGCCTTGCGTTGTGCAGCTTGGCGGGGTTGTGCGGATCGCGCTGGAGCTCCACCATTTCCATTATTCTTTCCGGATGCCTCTCCTTCCGTATCTTACCGGCCGCTTCAGTCCCGATATGAAGATTGTCCCAGCCGCGCTGGAATTCGTCTATGAACCTTTTCCCCTCCCTTGACACTGCGCGCTTTGTAGTGCCCACAACATCACCAATAGTAGTGGCCCAGAGGGATTTTTATGCATTTCCGTGCCACTTGCATGGTTTATATTCCTGCCGGATGGCATTTTGAAGCGATACTGCGGCGCGGCAGGGGCAGAATCAGTAGAATATTTATATTTGGGAATGCGATGCTATTACGTACTTTTATTCAAGGTGAGCATGAATGCAGCGCTTCAACAGGGGACATAGGGACAAGACCGAGCCGGAAGGCCTTAGGGTGCTGAAATTGAGGCAGGCCATGCCGAATATAGGCATGATAGACGCGATGCTAATAACCGAGAGGAACAACTCTACGCTGGAAGACAAGATATGCGGCGCCACGCTGCACAGCGGTACGAAAGTCAGGAGCATCTTCGAGGAGGTAATGAAATGCGCATTCCTTGCCGAAGGCTGCAGGGTCATGTACGAGCCATTTTCATTCCCATTGCAGGGCAACGGAAGCGCAGAGAGAATGTACACATACACCCCTGATTTCATAATGCTCGAGTACATGATGGGCGGCAGGCCGATAGCCATAGAGCCGCACAACCCTGACCTGATAAGCATTAAATATCTTGACAAGCTGAAAAAGGCAGAGGATAAGTACGGGCTCTACGTGGTCCTGTGCACGTCCGACACCTTTTACGATACGCGCCAATACAGCGAAAAGACCATGAAACGCGTAAGCGAATGGTGGAGCGTAGGGCGTGACAGGCATGGGTTTATCAAGGTTGGCAATGTGGTTGATAACATAAGGAGCATAGTTCAAAGGGCCGAGAGGGCGGAGGGGCGCCAGGTGGCCATGCTCCTGAGGGAGCGGCTCGGCGTGCAGCGGTGAAAGTCCGCAGGGCATAAAACATTATGGGATTTTGGCAGGGGCGGCATAGTACTGATAGACGAGTTCAACACCCCGTTGAAGATATCGAGGGCGGAGCTGGACCAGCGGAGCGCAAAGCTGCTTGACATGGCGATATGAATCTGCCGCATGGCAGATTGCGCCTATGTGCTCCTTTTCTTGAGCCTCTGCTCCTTCCTTAGCATTTCCTGCAGCGTTGATGTCCCAGACAGCACGCTGTAGTCATGCACCCGGGCATTTCCGCCTATGACCTCCCTGCCGAATATGTCGACCCTGTACCCAAATACAACAGCATTGCCCTTGACCAATACATGGCCGCGTATGTTGGCATTCTCAAGTACGCACGCATGGTCGCATACCCTTGCATCCCCGTCGAGCCTGGCATTGCCCAGCAGGATGGCGTGGTCTTCAAGCCTGGCGTTGCCCAATACCCTTGAATTGCCGCATGCCTTCGCCTTGGCGGAAATCCAGCTGCTGCCTTCCTGGGAAAGGTTCCCTTCGTGCTGTATGTACCCGCCGAGCTCCCCTTTCTTGGCTATAGTCCTGCCGGTGCCGTGGTCCACGATATCCCGTAGCGCCCGTATCCTGTATAGTTTTCTGCCGTCGAAGATGAGCTGGTGCTCCTCATCGGTCAACTTTTCGTATTTCTTGCCTGACATTTTATCACTTAAGCGTATTGGTAATTAAGCGTATGGGTATTATTGTACGGCCGCAGGTTTGATTGCTGCATGCGGATTAAAGGTAGTTCTTGGAGATCGCATCGGCTGCAAGGTCGTTCGGGCTTATCACCCTCTCGTTCTTCAACAATCCCAATTCCTTGAGATGCCTTGCGGACTCTATGTTTGGGGCTACTATCACCGTTTTGACGCCCTTCGCAATGGTCCTTATGACAAGAAGCGTGTAGACCAGCAATGAGCTGTTCCTCAGGTCCAGTATTATGCTATCCGCCCTGCTCAGCTCGAACTGCGACATCTCAACATCTGAGGTCGGGTCCGCTGCGAATGCCTTGTAGCCTGTTTCCCGCAGCCGGTCCTGCCTTACCTTGTCGGCCGTTATTATTATGAACTTCTTGTTTTGGCTCCGCAGGTGCTTTGCAATGGCTATGTTGACGCCGTCGGTGCCTATGAGCACCACATGGCCTGAGAGCTTCTTCCTCTCAGATCTTGATATCCTGTCGGACAGCTTTTCCAATCTAGTATTCACGAATTCACCTGATATCAGCGTAACAAGGCTGAGGAATATGCTCAGCCCGACCGCTATCAACACTATTACGAACAGCCTTGCCGCGGGCGTTACAGGGGTTATGTCCCCGTATCCGACGGTCGACATCGTGACTATCGTGAAGTATGCGGAGTCCAGGAGGGTCATGTTCTTCATGCTGAATCCCCCTCCCTGCGCTATTATGTAGGTGCCTAGCACCCCGAATATGAATATCGCGGCTATCGCGACTCCGTACGCTATCTTCATCGATCTTTCCATGCTTTACGCCGTATTTCTTGCCGATTCCATGCCCAGTAGCGGCATAAACCTGCGGAAGGCAATACTATATTAATCTAAACATTTTAATTGTTTCTGCATATTGGGCGATTGTAGTCTAGCCTGGTAGGACGCTGCCTTGCCAAGGCAGTGACCCGGGTTCAAATCCCGGCAGTCGCACATGAAATTTACTATGACAGAACAGGGTTCAAATCCAATCTAAGCACCAGGTCTAAAAAGCTTAGAAAAAGAAAAATCGGGTTCGAATTCAAGTCGTTTCTGAACGAAGTAGAGGAAACCGCAGATACGCTTTCATGCAATCGGCTAGATACATTAAAGATATTTCTCAACATCTTCCCACTTAAGCCCTGTCTGTTTAAGTATTCTGTTCATTATTTGCTGCCTTAATTCCTTCTGACCGATTTGTATTACCGTATAGTGTCCTTTCTGGTCAAATAATACAACATGGTCGCCTTTTCCTTGTCTTGCGGAATAGCCGTACCGCTCTTGCAGTATCTTGAGCAGTTTCTGAGGTTTTATAGGCCTTAATGCACCTATAAACTCACCTTAGCCTCTTGCAATTAGGCTTCTAAGTACCGGCGACTTTACCTCCTTGCGCTTATTCTCGAGCAGGAACGCCACCGCTGTATCTACTGCGTCCTTCAGCTCGCTTTCCAATTCACGCAGGCTCTTGGCCTGATCTTGAACGTGAAGCTCATCAATAGTACCTACAAACAGCTTCCCATCTCTCTTTACATCAGCCTTAAACCCATATATCTCCATCTTCATACTTATCAGTAGATATATGGCGTTACACATATAAAACGCTTCCCTTGAATTAGCCCAAAATAGGCCCAAGTAGAGTAAGCGTGACATCCTCCCACCCTTAAAGAGTTATGAAAAATCGGGTTCGAATAAGCTTAGCTAAAATAGTGTGATTTTCATGAAACATGAAAATAACGACGGACTCTGGCTTTCCAAGCCAATAACCCGGGTTCAAATCCCGGCAGTCGCATCGTATTTCTACGAAATCCCGTATGGCGCAAAGAACGCTCTGATGGCAGTGCCGGTATATAGGGCCTGCAATCCACATCAGGGATCTTATCCCTGATGCCTTAGTGGAATCGTTGGGAAAACCCTAGAATAATAGGGTTTTTATATCTAGAAAACGGAATATATGTAGTGCATTCGGATGGAGACATCTAGAAAGAGGGCTGACCAGGCCCAATTGGATGAGCACAATAGATTTTCGGGCATGCTTAGGGACGGAGTGAGCGGAGCAAAGGCAATATCTGCCAATGCCAAGAAATACATGGCAAGGTCCGCGGCTGTCGCTGCTATGGCGGCAACGCTTATTGGATGCGGCGGGGGCCCTCAGACCAGCACCGGCGGAGGACGCAGCGTGGTGGAGAGCATATACGCGGTGGTAAATCCTGCCAGTGCCGTCGGCGGCACCCTCATGTTGCCGAACACGGTGGTCAACAAGACCTCCACGGTAAGCATCACATATGGCGCATCGGGCTCCAGCATAACCGTCTCCAGTTGTTCGATTAGCGGCTCGTCCGCATTCACAGAAGACGTTGCTGCCTGCCCTGGAGTTGTAATAAGCGCGGGCAGCACCCAGGTGTACCAGGTAAGCTTCACGCCCACGACAACCGGGCCGTTCAGCGCAAGCTTCACGATAAACAGCAGTGCGAGCAACTCGCCGGTCACCGAGACCCTAAAGGGTTACGGAGTAACACAGCACTCGGTTAAGCTGACATGGAATGCATCGGTATCGCCAAACGTTACGTATGACATATTAAGGTCGAACGAGAGCGGCGGGCCCTACAACATCATAAACACTTCCCCGATCACCGGCACCTCTTATACGGACAATACAGTTCAGGACGGGCAGACTTACTATTACACAGCAATTGCTGTGGATACAGATACTGGGGTTGATTCGACTTATTCCAACCAGGCGTCGGCAGTCATGCCGTCTATCACATCCTCCACCTCTACGGTAAGGGGCAATTCCGCACTGATGCACGCGAAGGTGACTATACCAAGGCCGTCCGGCTACTCCAAGGGCAATGAAGCGGCCATCATCAAAAACCTGCGCGGACATGCGGATCCGGCTGGATATGCGGCTTACCTTTCGGTATACGAGCACGACAAGCGGGCCAGGGAAGCCACTGCACATAAGGAAAAGCGCAACGGCGGGCACACATGATGTAGCTTGATATGCATAACGCCTGTGCTTGGAAATGAATACTTAATTGGCGTGGTCCATATGGAAACATCGGCAAACAAAGAAGGCATGTTCAACCATGATAGAAGTGATGGTCTCTCAGGAATGCTAAGGAATGGCTGCGAGGGCCGCAGAGGCATTAGGGGGATGGCAATTCGTGGAAGGAAGCGGATTGAGGCGTCCGCTGCAACGATGGCGATGGCGGCCATGATCGTAGGAGGATGCGGGATTGTAAGACACCATCACCACGATGTTAAGCTTACATGGAATGCTTCGGCCTCGTCCAACGTAATTGGATATGAAGTCCTCAGGGCTGACAATTGCACCGGCCCGTACAGAATACTAAACAAACCCCACCTGGTAAAGGGAACCGCATATGAGGATAAAACTGGAAAGGCAGGCCGTACCTACTATTACGAGGTTGAGACCGTGGATAAAAATGGCTTGGTGTCTCTCCCTTCCAAGCGTATAGAAGTAACGATACCAAAGAATTAGGAGTTCCTAAAAGTTCAATGGCACAGGTTCTGATCCCAACAGGTTCGGATCCCATAGTGCATGGCTGCCGTCGGGATGCATGAATCCGCGGCTTTCCATTCAATTCGGCCTTTATTTTTATTTTTTATTTATTGAGGAGCGGGAGCAGTTGAACTTCTATTCATTTCCCCAGTTTCAAGGCCTATAGGTTCAGGCAAATCCGGCCCTGGAGTTGTAATA
>JAJZOJ010000007.1 GCA_021829015.1 Microcaldota archaeon
GGTGCAGGAGGAGGCGCCCTGCCGAAATACTGTATGTCGACTATGTACAGCTTGCTCTTGACATCGGATATGGTCCCGACGACGGAGTCGTTGGCAGAGGGCATCCATGGCCCCTCAAGCGGCACAACGTCCCCCCTTGACTCGTCGTATATCCCTAGGACCTTTGAGAAGCTCGCATCGCCTGAGCGGTAGGTGTTCCTTGACCTTCCAATTCCGCTGCCTATCTGGTCCCCTGGCAAAACTATGCTTCTCATCGAACATCACATTACAGTACCTTGACCACCGCCTTTCCCTGCGTGGCTCCGTTTATCCTGTCGAAGAACTCGTTCTGGAGGCCGGCCGGGAACTCGAGCGTTACCTGCAGGCTCCCGTTGGAAAGCCACTGCTCCGACTTCATGCCATACTTCTTGAGCGTGCCGTACGACCTGTTCGCGTACTCTGCAGGCACCACCACGTCCATCTTGACCGTGGTGAACTTTATCGGCATTATCATGTTTATCTTCTTGACTATCTCATCGAGCTGCTCGTTAGCGCCCTTGAATGGGTCTATCGATACCTTCGCCTCCTTCATCGCGTTCTCTATCCTGAGCGGCGGGTTAGGCGCATTGGTGCGCGGGTCTATCGAGTTCCTTGCTATTATCTCTACGACCTGCTTCCTCTTCTCCTCAGTCATCTTGTTGCGCTGCTCAGTAGTCAGCGGGACCTCCCCGTTCTTGAGCATTATCTCAGCGATCTTCGCGATGTCCGTGGTCCCGAACGCCTTCCTTATCTTCTCCTCGCTCTGGCGCTCCCCCTTCCTCGCGTCCTTGAAAACCTCCTCGGCCTCAAGAACAACGAGCGGGTCGCCCCTCTTGCCGTTTATGTACTCGTATGCGAGGTCGGAATTCGCGAATATCTCGAACTCGTTTCCCTCTTTCTTGAACTTCACTATTATCGTCTTCGATGACATGCTATCACTGAAGGAGAGGCACGTCAGAGATACTTAGCCACTTTCTCGGCATTGAATATCTCAAAGCCGACGTCCTTCCTTATCGTAGAGATGTCCACGTTGCTCTCGGTGAGCTTGCCCTCGTGCAGCTTCTTTATGATGCTCGTCCCAAGGTTTATGCACTCGTCGACGCTCATGTCCTCCTTCCAGTTCTTGATGAGCATGTCCTCCGCGACCTTCTTTCCAGAGCCTATCGCATCAGCCTTGTAGCCGAGGTACGAGGCTCCGGGCTCTATCTCGAAAAGCTTCGGCGTCTTGTCTATCCCGCCTATGAGCAGCGATATCGCGTAAGGCCTTATGCCCCCGTACTGCGTGGCCATCTGCATCTCCTCAGATATCTCCCTTGCTATCGTCTCCACCGATTCCGTCTCGCTGTATATCATCCTGTGCGTCTGGGTCTTGCCCCTCATGAGGTTTATCACGTGGAGCCCGTCTGAGACAAGGCCGCTGTACGTCGCGCCTATGTAGGAATCTACCCTGAATATCTTCTGTATAGTGCTGGGAACCGCAAGCGGCTCCATTACGTTCTTGTGCGCTATCAGGACTACCCCGTCCTCAGCTACCAATCCTACGGACGTGGCCCCCCTCCTGACGGCCTCCTTGGCGTATTCTACCTGGAACAGCCTTCCGTCGGGGCTGAACATCACACCTCTATCGTAAGCTTGCACGTTCGGATACATCATTTCACCATTCTAAACGTAAGGCATAGCCCTGCTCTTTGCGGGCTACAAAATAGGAACATATTAATTGGAATATAAGCTTATTAACCTTTTCATGCCCCTTCTGCGGCGTCATCCTTGAGCAGCGCCCTTATCGTCCCGGAGCTCTTGAGCGTGTAGAATCCCGTGTCGATCCCACCTACCTTCTTGATGAAGGAGAGCGCGACTATGACGTCGTTGTGCCGCTCCAGGCTGCACCTTATCACGAACCTGCGCCGCCCCACGTGCTTCACTATGCGCATGTTGGCCCTGAAGTAGTGCACCTCGCCTATGTTGCGCATCAGCTCCCTTGAGAGCTCGACCTCGAAGCCCTTCCTCGTTTCTTCTGGTATCTCCACTGCGGATTCTACGAGCACGTACCTGTGCTTCTCCCTCATCATCCCATCGCCACCTTCCTGTTGGTCTCGCTTATGCAGCGCCTTGCGTATTCCTCATCGATGCCAAGGGCCTTGGCAATTGCAATAATCTGTATCGGGGAGCACATGTACTCCCTGGACCTAGCAAACGACGCGATCGACACATCAATGCCTATCTTCGCGGAATGCCTCAACAGCTTAGCCGTCATGTAAAGCGCCCTGGACCTCCTGAGGCCGTACAGCGAGGTTATGGACGATAGGGGGATGCATAGGGCTATGCCCCTGTCCTCCATCATCTCCAGCGCCTTCTTGTTTATCCTCATGTCCTCGAAGACGATCGCCCTGGGCCTCAGGCCTATTGCAGCCATGACGTTGGAGTTCTCCTTGGCGATGAATATCCCGTTCTCCAGGCCCTTCAGGCCATCAGAGGCCTTCACATCCTTGCCTATGGCGAATATCCTCCTGTACCCCAGGGACTCGGGAAATCCGTCGGGCATGCTGAAAGGGTAGACGATGTCGTAGAAGTCCAATGCGAAAACCTCCTATGGCCCCGCCCTTGCCGCGCTGAACAGCTCCGCC
Organism: Microcaldota archaeon; assembly: GCA_021829015.1. Next base: position 2,643 of record JAJZOJ010000007.1, read on the forward strand.
TCTATGACGTCCTTGGTCTTCTGCGGCGGGTACATGAGCTTTATCAGCTTGGTGTGGCCGCGAATGCCCTTGCCGGATTCGAAGGACATGATGAGGCCCTGCATCTCGAGCTCCGATAGGTATTTCCTGTACCACCTCTCGCTCTTCGGCTCCTTGTGCATGCTTTCCGCTATGCTCTTGTACCTGCTGTATACCTCCCCGCTGAATAGGTAGGTGTCGACCCCGTCGGTCAGCTTCTTGTAGGAGCCGCCGCTCTGCGTAAGTATGGCTATTGAATATAAGACCAGCTTGTGGTGCTCCGGCAGTGTCCCTATGAGCTCATAGACCACCTCGTTGTCCGACAATTTGGAAGCCTCCTCCGCGTCCTTCATGAGTATCTTGTCAGAGCCCTTGTCCTCGGCAAGCTCCCCTGCCTTGGAGAGTATCTTCAGGGACAGCCTTGCGTCGCCGCCGTCCCTTGCAGCAGCAGCGGCTATGAAATGCAGCACGTCGTCGCTTATCGCATTGCTCTTGAATCCAGCCGCAGCCCTGTCCTTTATTATCTCGTACAGCTCCGTGGCGTAGTATGGCGGGAAGACAAGCTCGGTTTCGTACAGTGTTGACAGGCTCCTGGGATCCAGCGTCTCCTTGAAGGAAACCCTGTTCGATATCCCCAATATCGTTACCCCTCCCGCCTTTATGTCGCTGTTTATCCTCGTAAGCGTGTATATGAGGTCGTCGAGGTCCTTGACCACGTCTATCTCGTCTAGTATTACTACCAGTATCTTGTTGTCCTCCTCTATCCAGTTCGTGAGCTTCTCGTAAAGGTCAACGGTGCCGTAGCCCCTTTTCGCGTATGTCGGGAGATGGTCGCTGACTATCTTGCTGAGGACACGGTACCTCGAGTTGTATATCTTGCAGTTTATGTAGCTTATCTTGGCCTTGGAGTTCGGTATGCTCCTTATCTCATCAAGAACGTACTTTGTGCATGATGTCTTCCCTGTACCGGTCTTCCCGTATATGAACAGGTTCCTTCCCCTCTCCCCCTTCAATGCAGGGGCTATCGCCTTCTCCATCCCGTTTATCTCCTTAGTCCTGGAAATAAGCTTCTTCGGGACGTAGTGCGGCGACAGGACCTCCCTGTTCGAGAATATGTTTGACTCGGAAAGCATTTCATTTAGAGACCGCAAGAAACCCCCCTTGAATGGCCAATTATATTCGTCATGTTAGCTTAAAAGCTCTTTCTTCGTGTTTTCGCACGTTCACAAGCGCTCCCTGCAGCGTCGTAAGAAAGATATTTATATTGGAAAACCCATAACATTAACTATATGGTTTTGATTCTCGGAATCGCCAAGGGCATAACCCTGAAGCAATTCCTTAGGAAGGCGGAAACCGCGGCTGCAGTAACTGCAGTGGCAGGCACCGCAGCATACATAGCAACTTCCGAGATAAAGAGCCTGCTGCGCAGGAAGCAGTAAACGCTATTATACTTTTGCTGACACTAACCCTAGTAGCGCTTGCGGCATTCCGGATTTCAAGGTGTGATATTGAGCGAAAACGAATATGAAAAATTACTGGACAGGGCATTCTCAAAACTGCCCACGCTGTCCGCCAACAAGTCCGACTTCGTTGTGCCCTCAGCCGATGTCCTGGTAGAGGGAAGCAAGACGATAATAAGGAACATATCCGCGATAGCCGACATGGCGAGGAGAGGCACAGGGGACATAGCGAGGTACCTGAGCAAGGAGTTCTCAGTCCCCGTATCCATGGAGGAGCAGAGATTGATAATAAGCGGAAGGTTCCAGCCGGAAGAGATAGCGAAGCGCGTAAACAAGTACTTCGAGATGTATGTAATATGCAGGGAGTGCAAGAAGCCCGATACCCATCTTGAGAATGCGGAGAAGGGGATGTACCTAGTCTGCGAGGCATGCGGCGCCAGGTACTGGGTAAAGAACTATTGATGATGCAATGAGGAAACCCAGCTATGACAGGAGAAGGGGCACGCCCACGGAAAGCGTGCTCACTCTGCCAAAGAACGGGGAGCAGCTAGGCAAGGTCTCGCGCATAGCAGGCGCGACCAAGTTCCTCGTGAAGTGCGCCGACGGCAAGGAGAGGCTCTGCACCATACCCGGACGATTGAGGAGGGCCTTCTGGATAAAGACCGGCGATGTGGTTGTCGTCAGGCCATGGGTTGTGCAGTCGGATGAGCGCGGCGACATACGGTGGAGATACAGCATGCTCGACATATCCAAACTCAGGGACCGCGGCCTCCTAGAGAACCTGTAGAGTCCACAGTCTGGAGGCAAAACAATACTGCAGGCGCACATGCGCGCCTGAAAGCAAAAACAAACTTGCGCTACTTACGAGACGTCCTTCCTCATCCTGTCGTATTCCTTCTTGGTTATCTCGCCCTTTGCGTATCTTCTCTTGAGCACCTTGTCCGCTGATTCTGCTATCCCGAACCCGTGCCTGTGCCAGTGCAGCCCCCTGCATGAGCAGAAGAACCCGAAGCCCCAGCCTATGAACACTATCAGGAATATGACTCCCATGAATGCTAGTATGCTGTTGCTGTAGTAGGTTCCCGGCGTAAACACCAGCGAGGCGGCGAATGCCACTACTATGAGTATGAACATCGCGCTTAGGACTATGCTCACCGCCTTGGAGCTGTGCCACTTGCAGCACCCGCATGGGCAGTCCTTCGATGACTTGGAGTCATGAAGATCCTTTGCAATCCTTTTTCTCGGCATAAAATACCCCTATGTTGCTACCTAATCTCTGCAAACCCTTTTAAGTCTATCTAAGCGGCCAATCGGCCGAAATGGCCCATCACCTGTTTCTGAACCGGATCCTTCCTGTGCACCGCTACTGCCTTTAATGTCAATCATTCCCATGCCAAGCATAGTGTTTTATTTGTTTAAAACAGCAAACATAACGGCAGAATAGGCGGGAAGCTAAGGGTTTCCCATCCGCAAATCCCTTTTCGGCGGGCCAATGCCGGTTGAGTATTGTGGGCGCCGTACGGGCCTGCGCTTAGGCAGTGAGGTCTTGCCTTGGGTGGTAGTCTGGTATGCGAACCAGGCCAGGCCGGAAGGAGCAACCTTAAGCATATTTTGGCTGCGCTCTCAAGATACAGGACTGAGTCGAGGCACAGCAAACCCGCTCGGAGGCGCATGATGCAATCCCGGCTTTCTGCCACTTTTATATATGTTGAAATGAAATGCTAAATGCAAAACATGCCGAAGTCGCCTAACCCGGCAGGGCAACGGATTGCTAATCCGTGTCCGAAAGGACTTGGGGGTTCAAATCCCCCCTTCGGCGTATCCATTCCGAAACCAAAACATATGGAAACATAAAATACCTTTGCTGAGAGATTGTACAGTGTGTTCCCATGGGACTGGTCTCCGACTTGCTTCTGCTGGCATTGCTCGTCATAGTGGTGATAGTCTTCTATCCTAAGATAATCTCGCTCCTCCAGTTCGCGAAGGACATGCTCTCAAGCAGCAACATAGGCAACAACTTCAACTTCCCGAATTCGACTCCTGCACCGCAGCAACCCAAGGCGGGCCCGTTGGCAAACTACACACTTTCACTGATAAACAAGGATAGGAACGCATACGGCCTTGGGAACGTCACGCTCTCTCCAACGCCTTCTGCGCAGCAGCATGCGGACAGCATGCTGCAGAACGGCTACTTCAGCCACTGGGACATCTACGGGATGAAGCCATACATGAGGTACACGCTTGTAGGAGGCCTAGGGGCAATGCAGGAGAACATAGCATATACCAAGTCTGGCATAAGCGCATGCCTGGGATCCCTGTGCAAGACCTACGGAAACCTCAACGTCTCAAACGCGATAGCGAGCATGGAGTACAGCATGATGTACAACGACTCCATATGCTGCAACAACGGCCACAGGGACAACATACTAGACCCGAACCACAACCAGGTATCGATAGGGATAGCATACAACAGCACAACCGTATACCTCGTAGAGGATTTCGTCAACAATTACATAACGTGGCTCAACGACACCCCTGGAATTACGAAGTCTGACGAGGTGTACCTCGAGGGAAGGATCGCAAGCGGGTACAACCTATCGACAATAGAGATAAACTACGATGCGCCGGTGCAGAACATGACGGTATCACAGCTTGACAGCACATCAGACTACAGCTACGGGCCCGCTATTGCCGGAATCGCAAGGAGCCCCTTGTACCATTACCAGTCAGTGCAGACCATAGTCGCAGACAGCTACTACACCAAGGGCAGCGACTTCTTCGTCGCGTTCAACATGTCGAAGCTGATAAGCGACAACGGCGCTGGCGAATATACCGTATCGGTATGGCTGAACCAGACAGGGCAGGGCCCGGGATTCATCGGCTCCTCATATACGATATTCATAAACAGCAATGGAACTGTGTACGTCCCGAACAACGTCTGAATAATCAGCCGGATATAATGTCCCCGAAGCACCTTACGAAATAGCGGGTCGCTGACACAAGCGATTTCCTTCCAGATGGGGTTAGCTCGTAAGTTATCGTCTTGCCATCCCTGCTACCCTTTATCAGGCCGAGCGCGCTTAGCTCCTTGAGCGCCGGGTAAATGGTGCCGGCCTTCGGCTTTTCTCCCCTTCTCGCCTTTATCTCCTGCGCAAGCCCCTCCCCGCTCATGTGCCTCTTGGAAAGCAGGAACAGTATCTGGAAGGAGAGAAGCCCCCGCATGTCACATCCGTACTTGCTGCGCATTGTCCCACGTACTAAATATAGGACATCATATATATTTAAATACACATGCCCTCATAATAATATAGGACATACGATATGAGGTGAATGAATGAACGGAAGATGCGGTTGCGGGTATGGGTACGGATACGAGATAAGGAACTTCCTCACGAAGGGGGAAAGGCTTGAGATACTGAAGCAATACAAGGAATCCCTGGAGCAGGAGGCAAAGGGGGTCGCGGAAAGGATAAAGGAGCTGGAGAAGAACAACTGAGGGCTTCCCTCCTCTTTTCCTCTTTTTCTTTTTCGTTTTTTTACGCCATGCCGCATGGTATGGCTATAAAACCCTTAATTGCCGAATAGTACGGTGATTCCTTGGCGCTTAGGGTAATAGAGTACAGGCAGCTCCTCCACATCCTAGTAATCTTCATGATAGTGCAGTTCACGGGACTTCTTCTTGCAACGCAGGTTTTCACCGGCGTCACTGGACAGCAGGCGACCGCAGCCCAGACCGTATCTTCCTCATTCAACGCCATTTTCTACATTGGGTACATAATCGTGCTCTCCGTTGTGCTGCTGCTGATATTCAAGCTGTACAAGGGGGACAAGCTCTTCCTGCTCCTTGAGGGCGCAGTAGTTGTCATAGCATCCTTCATATTCTTCCTAGTCGCGATAGCTTCCCTTACCGGATCCGCATTCGCCGCCCTGTTCGGCAGCGGCGACATGGCTGCAAACATTCTTGCGATAGCATGCGCCCTCGGGCTCATAATAGCGAAGTACAAGAGGCCATCCCTGAGGAACCTCACCGCGATAATAGCGAGCATAGGCGTGGGGCTGGTGCTTGGAATAAGCTTCAGTTTCCTCGCCGCATTGATATTCATGGTGCTGCTCGCGGTCTACGATTACATCGCTGTCTTCGTGACAAAGCACATGATAGCGTTAGGGGACATGGCGATAGCGAAGAACCTCTCCTTCCTGGTAATGGTCAACGAGGTGGAGGCATTCCCCTCATCATCCCTCAGCAGCAGCCAGCTGAAGGAGTACAGGCTGGCAAAGCAAAAGGATACCCATGGCATAACGAAGGCAGCTGGAAAGGGGATGGTGCCGATGGCGGCAAGGACGGCACTTGGGACCGGGGATTTGGCAATGCCATTGATGCTGGCCATAGCAGCATTCAAGGTCCAGTTCAGCTTCGTGCTGAGCTTCGTTGTAGTAATTGGAGCGATATTCGGATTGATACTCACGCTGCTTATATTGAGGAGATACCGCCGCGCCCTTCCGGCGATACCCCCGCTGCTGTTCGGGATACTGGTATCCCTTTCGGCATACTACGGGATAATGTTCCTGCTGCACCCATGAGGGCGCGAACGTAGCAAATATATTCCAGGCATGAGATATGCATACAAGGTCATGCACATGGCAAAAGAGAGCATGAACTACACTGCGGCCCTGCTGCTCGCAAGCGGAGCCGTCGCCATGCTGTATACGTTCTACTACATGCAAAGGCTCTCCTATTCCAAGGGTGTGTATGACGGAATATCCACGGCGATAAGGGCCTACAACCTTACGGGCATAGCCGCCCAGGGCCTCCTGAATTCCGCAACGCAGTCCATAACGCTGTCATTCGCGCTAAGCATATCATATTTCCTTCTACCGTTCGCAGCGATAATGTTCGCAATGGGCGCGGTATGGCTGTTCTACAGGCAGTACTGGAAGACCGCCGGAATAATATCGGTGGTATCGTCCACGATATTCATAGTCCTAGTAGCGGCACTGGAATTCAACTTCAACATAGGCCATTTCATAATACCTTATGCCGCGGCATATGCAAGCGGCATAGCCGCATTCACGTGCGGCGCCTACTCCCTGTTGGGCATCCATAGGAAGGAGCAGAGGAGGGCCCAGCCGATATCGATAAACCCGGATACCCCGTATTCTAACATGGTCATGCTTTCCAGCAGGCTCATGAAAAGGCTGCAGGGCAATGTGATGATACTGGACATGCACTTCGACGAATTGGGAATGGAGAACCTGCTGAGCCTGCTCAAGAGGGGCCGCGGAGACTACTCCGGAATAATGCTACTTGCCAAGGGCGAGAGGATAGGGCAGGGGTTCATGAGGCAGTACAGGGATTTCAAGAACGAACTCGACGGCATGGGGATACCGTTCGAGCTCAGGCTGCTCAACCCGAAGGATGCATCGGAGCAGCACGAGCGCATGATAATAGACGACAATACCGCGTACAAGATACCCCCATTGAACATAATCAACAGGAAGAGCGAGCACATAGTCGGCATAAGCCACAGGGAGGCAAGCGCCAGGTTCACGAGGCTGTGGGCCGAGGCCAGCAAGCTTGACGGCGCCTCTCCAAGGAAAACCCAACAAACTCAATAGTTTTATATACCTTAAAAACGTTCTATAGTGTTCCACTGATTTGCATGAAAGCACTAGCGCTCATTGCGGCGTTGATTGGGATCTTCGCGCTTGCGGCAGTTGCAAGCCCGGCCACGGTCGGCACATCATTCATACATGCACCAGCCGTCATACTTTTCAACAACACAGGAAGCCTCACTAACATAAGCGTCACGATAACGAACGGCAACGGCACCGTAAACGTGATCGGCCCCGCAGTTGTCGGGCAGTCAACCATACAGTCCGCGCAGACCGCGGCGATGTATGCGTCAACCTACACGCACCACAATGAGAGCCTCTACAACTTCACGTACTCGATCGAGGATGCCGGAGACAACGTCTCTGGGCCAAGCGCCGGCGCGGCCATGACGATGCTAGCAATCTCCGCGTTCGATGGGAAGCCCCTAAGGCCTGACTTCACGATGACCGGCACCATATCCCCCGATGGGGGCATAGGCCCGATAGGCGGGGTATACGACAAGGTCGCAGCCGCGAAGGCCAATGGCATGCGGCTGGTGCTTGTCCCGAAGGTTCCAGGATCAAGCACCGAGGACGAGCTGTACCTTCTGGTTCAGACAACATTCGGAATACCACTGGTGCAGGTCGCAAACATATCGCAGGCGGCTCACTTCGCATTCAACGGCAGCATAAGCGGCCTTGAAAACATGACGGCATACAATTTCTACACCAACTACAGCGTGCAGTCGCTCCCGGAGCCCACGATAGACTGCAGCAGCGAGTGCAACTACAGCACATTCAATTCCCTGCTCAATGCGACATTCGTACTTACGAGGTCGGAGATAAGCAGCCTCGGGTCCAACAGCAATTTCTCCTCGGTTGCATCGCAGCTCGGCATGGTCCTCAACCAGAGCTCAGGGATAGCCGCACGCGGCTACATATACACCGCGGCGGACTTCGCGTTCCTCGATTACCTGAACGCATTCTACTTCAACAGCTACCCGAGCACTAGAACCAGCGCCCTGGACAAGATGACCTCGGTGCAGGACTCATGCTCCCTTCTTGCGCCTCCTCCATTGACGAAGCAGAACTACAACTACGTGATAAACGCGGAATTGAGGCAGGCCTGGGGAACATATACGATAAACCAGTCCATAAGCGCATACAACTCCACGCAGATAGAATCGGACCAGATACTCGACGACATGTACTTCACCGCACAGGCCAATGCATGGTGCAAGGCCGCAGCCCTGATATACAATGAATCGTCGCAGCCCGGCAACTACGTCGCTACGCCGCAGTCCCTGCAGCAGGTCGCGCTCGCAAGGATAGAGAGGGCGCTGCCATTGGGCAGCAGCATGTACCTCAGCACCGCCCAGCAGGCATACAAGGCGCAGAACTACCCGCTTGCGATACTGGATGCAGATTATGCGTACGTGCTATTCAATGCACCGCCGCAGAACATGACGGTCAATGAGCTAAACGCAGCAGCCCAGGCCACCGCGGCCAATTCCACATACGGTGTATGGGCTACGGAGTTCGCCAGGGAATCCCAGTTCTACATCTACGAATCAGGGGCGACGTCAAACTCGACCCTTTCCAGGTCATACGCTGTGTCGGCATACACGACCGCGCAGCTGGCCAATGCCCTCAGCAACGACACGCGCCTGATAAGCCGCAGCCTTGTCCCGGCATCCAACCCGGCGCTTGCGGAGAGCAACGCCAAGCTGGCAAAGAAGCTCAAGAACGCCTACGAGTTCATATATGCGGAGACTACCGCTATTGCTGTGCTCCTTGCGATAAGCATAATACTTTCACTGCTCATAATAAAGTCCAATGCAAGGCCTAGAAGTAGGCATCACTCAAGAAAAAGAAGGTAATCAAATGGACGAAAGAATACTACCGGGAAAGAAATGCGTTTCATGCGGCCACCTTTCGCATGAATACACAGAATTCGACTGCCCGCA
>JAJZOJ010000032.1 GCA_021829015.1 Microcaldota archaeon
GGTACTTGGATATGTTCAGCTTTATTATCGAATCCTCTATGAATTTGCGCTCTATTGCCAATCTCACACCTTTTCGTTTTCTTTCTTTTCCACTTCAGGCGCAGGCAGCGGCCCCACCTTTTCGTTCTGCTGAACGTTCTCTGCGCGCTCGCCATTATGCTGCTTTGCCGAGGGTTTTTCAGTTGTCGCCTCTGCGCCCTTCGCCGCTGCCTTTTCGGGCTTCTTGTCTGAAGCCTGCTGCTTTGCTGCAGAAGCATCCTTGGACTTCTTAGACGGCTTTGCGGTCTGGGGCTGGGGCTTCTTCCCCCTCCTCTTCTCCTCGATCTGCGCCTTCCTTGACATCGCCTTTATTGCGCGCTTCATGCGTGCACCAAGGCCTGACAGATCCGGATGCGATATCCCGATCTCTATCTTAGCGTACTCTATGTTGCTAGCCCTCGATTGCGAGTACCCGTAGTTGCCGCCTACGAAGCGTGCGCCCTTGGGAGGAGTCCTCGCCATCTCGATTGTCTTGTTTGCCGAGGCGTGGACCACGCACATCGATTCAGGGTCCTCGCCCTTGCCCTTTGCATTGGCATAAGCGTTAACCAGAACCTTCCTGACCAGCGCGGCGCACTTCTTCGGGTACCTTCCCTTCTTTCCCTGCAGCTCGTGCCTGGACCCCATGTACTTGTTGTGCCTCCTGTACTCTATAGGAAGGCCGCGGTTTATCACGTCGTCGAGCCGGCCCATCGCGTCATTGACGCTCATGTACCTTATAGCATCGCACACCGCGCATAGGTCCTTGAAGCTCGCATTGATGTTGCTCGTGCTGGCGAATATTATCCCTGTTTTGTCAAGATTGTACGAGTACTTCATCACTTCACCGCAAGGAACTTGCTTCCCCTTGTAGCCCTTATTCCTGGCGCGGAGTGCTGCACGCGCTTTGTCGTATATGCATACTCGCCTAGCCTGTGGCCGAGCATGTTGGCGGTCACCACCACGGGCTTGAATTCCTTCCCGCTGTGCACCTCGAACTTCATGCCCACCCACGACGGCAGTATGACCGCCTCGCGGATATGGGTCCTTATGGGCTTCTGGGAGTTTGACTTCCTGTGCTCCTCTATCTTTTCAAGCAGCTTCCTGTAATCGGAGCTGTTGCGCCTTATGCTCCTGCGCTCCCTCGAGTTTATCATTTTCAGATACTCGTCCTTCTGGAGCGGCTCAAGTTCCGAAGGAGTCCTTCCCCTAAATGCGATTCTTTCTGCCATGGTATCATCTCTTCTTCCTGCCTACGCGCTTTGCGGCTATGTGGCCGACCTTCCTTCCAGGAGGTGCGTTCCTCGATGTCATGCTGCTCTTGCCCTTGTGGTGCTGTTTGCCACCGAATGGGTGGTCCACGGGGTTCTGCTTTACTCCCCTTATCGTGGGCCATGTCCTGTTTATGGCATGCATTATGTAGTGGTTCCTACCTGCCTTAACCAAAGGCTGGTCTGTCATCCCTCCTGATGCGACAATCCCGAGCTGCGCGCGGCACTCGTTGCTAAGCGATACTGATGATTTTGACGGGAGCGTAAGCGACGTGGATTCGCCGATGTGGGCAAGCACATACGCTGCGCTTCCGGCGCTCCTTACGAACTTGCCTCCGTCACCAGGCTTTGATTCTATGTTGTATATCGGGGTTCCTTCCGGGACGTCGCCTATGCGCACCACGCAGCCAAGCGAATTGGTTGACGGGCCGCCGATCCTGACCTTGTCCCCGACCTTTATTCCCTCGGGAGCTATCAGGTAGCCGTTTGACATGTCCTCGTAAAGCATCTCCATGAGCGGGGCTGTGTGCCCCGTATGGTTTATCATCGATACAACCTCCCCGGTTATGCCGGTGCTTCTCGGATAGCTTACGCTGATGTCGAAGGTGTTTGGGAGCTTCCTGTACACGTTGGAGCCCTTTCCCCTTCTCTGCTGACGCATCTTCTTTCCCATTTGTTACACCAGCTTAAGCTTCATTGCGACCTCCGAGGCGTTGCTTCCCTTTGCCAGCTTTATGAAAGCCTTCTTTATGTTCTTCGGCATGTTCACGACGTTTATGCTGGCGACCTTCACGTTGAAATTGCTTTCGAATTCCTTCTTTATCTCGGGCTTCGTGGCCCTGGAGTCAACTATGAACGTTATGAGGTTGTTCCTGTCGACCGTGCTTACGGCCTTTTCCGTTGCGATCGGGTATTTCAGCACTGCCATCTTGGTCACCTATAATTTCCTCGTGTTTATCGACTCGTCTAGAGCCGAGAGCGCGGATTCGCTCCATACGACGGTCCTTCCCGTGTTTCCGCCAGGGGAGAGCATGTTGGCGGTTATGTCGGACACCTTGCAGGAGTCGACCCCTGCGATGTTCCCTGCGGCGCGGACTGCGGCGCAGTCGGATCCTGCGACGAACAGCAGGGATTTTGTGTACCTGCCGGTCCTGGCGGACCTGCGCAGGCCCTTCCTTATCACGCGCCTGCTTTCCGGGATCCCCCCGTTTATTATTGCATTGAATATCTTTGACATGTCCTTTGTCTTGGAAACCGATTCGATGGCGTTCGAGACGACCACCGGCTTGGTCGAGGCCACTGCGCTTGCGAGCGCCTTGCGGTATTCCCTGGTGTTTATCGCTTCGGTGAGCTGCTTCTCTATCATGTGTGGGTGGGCCCTCTTTCCCTTTACAGATGACGGGACACGCCTGACCAGTCCCTGAACTCCGGCACCAAGTTTCTGCCTCGGCCTTATGGCCCTTCCCATGTGCCTTCCGGTCCTGTATGCATGCATCCTTCCATAGTACGTGGCGGTCGTCTGCATTCCCGCAAGGACGAAATGCCCCTGCGGCTGAAGGCCCAACGAGCTCTCGGCGAGGACCGCCCTCCTTATCAGGTCAGGCCTTACCTCCTCCTCGAATGCGGCTGGCAGGGCTATCCTGTTCGACGCCTTGCCCTCGATTGACATTATCTCAACGTCCGCCATGGATATCAGCTAAGTATGGATATGTAATTTATTTTCGGCTCCTTCACCGTGCCCTCGCCCCTCATGGACTTCCTTATGCGCACAAGCCTCTTTGATGGGCCGCCGATGGAACCCTTGATGATTATGTAGTCGTTGCTAACTACACCGTAATTGGCGAAGCCGGACTTCGGATTTATGCTATCCGACGGGCTGCCTATCTTAAGTATGCGCTTGTTGGTTTCGGTTCTGTAGTTGAATCCCAGTTGCCCTGCCTGCGGTACCGTGAAAAGCACCTTTCCTGGCGTGAACGGACCGAGAGTACCAACGTGCCTCACCTTGTTTGTCGCCTTGTGGTACAGCCTTGCGGTGCCGAATCTCTTTATGGTTCCCTGCCAGCCCTTTCCCTTCGTGACCGTGCTGACATTCACGTATTCGCCGCTCTTGACAACGTCGGACACTTTCAGCTCCTTCCCAAGGTGCTCCTTGACGAACCCAAGCTTGTCATCGATGCTCCCCCCAAGGTGCGCCTCGTACTTCATAGGGTGGTGCTGCTCCACGGACATGCCCCTCGGGTATGCCGCAACCAGTACCGTTATGTCCTCTATTTCATCCTTGGCCTTCTCCATGTCCGAGAGCTTTGACTCCGAATTCTTTATCTTGTCGTACTTAAGCTTCTTTGCGGCGTCGCTTGCGTACAACTCAAGCATTACCTTCCTGTAGCCGCCATTCATTTTGTAGAACCTTGCGCCGTAGATTTCCTGCTTCGGCACCTCCAGTATGGTGCATGGAACGCTTATCTCCGTGTTCTTCGAAGGCGCTTCAGAGTCGTCGACCATGCCCAGGTGGGCCATGCCTACCTTGTATGCGACTATGTTGGACGGCACTGCCGCCTTTATTTTCGGGGCAGAGCGCGCTCTGGGAAGACGCCCCCTTGCGCGTCTCCTTTGCCAAAACTGCAATGAGCCCTTGTGCATTTCGCATTACCTTAATCGTCTTAAAAAAAGACCAGTGCCGATCTTTCTGAATTATTGACTGCTGAGGCATTAATATTCTTGTCCATATTCTTATATATCTTTACTTTTTTGGCGTTTTGGAGAAGTGTTGCTTCTGCCCTGCATGCGCTTCCCGGAAGCAGAGTATGCAGCCTCCGCCACCTGCAGGTCCCTAAGCACGGAATTTGCCGATGCGCGGAGCGCCGTTGCGTCGTCCGCCTCTATGGTTATGCGAAGAGACGGGCCCGATGCCGATAAGCTCACCTTGCTTTTCCTGTGGCCCTGGAATCTGATAGAGGATACGTGCGCGTATCTGCCTTCCGGCCTGATGTATAGCTCGATTCTGAGCGCCCGCGGCATGCTAAGACGCCTTCGACGCCTGTGGGCTCTTCTGATTGAGCAGCGATTCGGCCTCGGCCTTGTCCATCCTGCTCAGGTTCTTGCTGCAGCTTATGCACTTGAAGTTGTTCTCGAACGCGGAGTCGAACGTGAAGACGAACATGTCGCTCTTGTAGCATGAGTCGCATATGAAGTAGTCGTTGCACTTGTCGCTTATTATCGACCCCTCCTTCTCCATGCTCTCCACATACTCCAGGAACGGCGGCAGCTTGCTCGTGTTTATGTACCATGCAAATGAGAGCCAGCCCTTCGTGTTCTTCGATATGTAGTAGTTGGTTATTCCGTAGCCCTGCATTATGTTGAGTATACGCCTTATCGCGTTTATCTTTATGCCCAGCTGCTCCGCAAGGTATTCGTCGGTCTTCGGGGTGACGAGCATGCCGACTACGTCTACGGCCATCTTGCTCACGTTCTTCTTTAGGTATTCGACTGCCACGGTGTTGTTCAGCAGGTTGCCAAGAGCCGACTTTACCTCGTCAGGCTGCGGGACGCTTATGTTCGGCCTTCTGGTCTGCGCCGGCTTCTTCTGCGCGGCATTTTTCTGCTGTGCCGCATTCCTGGATTCCTGCGCCGCCTTCGGCTTATTGCGGGCTACTGGGGCTTTCGTGGCCTTGGGCTTTTGGCTCTTGGCCATGGCCTTTGACGGAGTCCTGTGCATAGCTCTGCTAGGCTTCGAAGGCCTGGCGCTTTTCGCCTTTACTGAAGGCCTTGGGCTGGCCTTCCCCTTTTTAGCATTCCTCGATTTAGTATTCTTTGACATTGCAACAACACCTGAAGGTTCTCTGGTCCCTTGTAAGTATAATTTACGCATCTAAAATATATATAGGTGCCGCATGCGATGTGACAGCAGCGGCAATGCATTGGCAGGGGGTGCTAAGGCAGCTGGCTGGCACAGAGTCGGAATCAAAGGATTAGGCCTGCACATGCGTAGAACATGAAATCGTAGAGGCAATGCAGCATTGGATCATGCGTGCATCCTATGGGATCATGCACGCATTCCGGATTGCTTCATCTCAGCTTGTGCGAACCGAATCTCTTCCTTTCTATTCCCCTGTGCTTCCTGCCGGAGGAGGTGTTGCCCCTGAATGCCCTTCCGGGCTTCTTGACTACACCTGCATAATGCCTGTCGGATTTCAGCGGTTCGCTGTTCCTGTCAAGAAGCAATACCTCGTAGTACTTCGTTGCTCCTGCAGCCCCGACGAAATATGAATTGAGCACCTCGAAGTTGCTGTATTTCCTCGATGCCCTCTCCTCGGCTATGGATTGCAGTGACTTTGCATTGGTGAAATACCTGCCGCTTTTCGAGGGCTTCCTTCCGCCGCCGTATGCCTTCCTCTTCCTTGCGCCGCCATGGACCATAACCCTTGCGACTATTATCCCTTCCTTTGCGCGGTATCCAAGCTCCCTCGCCCTTGATATGTTGGTTGGCCTGTCGACTCTAGTGATAGGAGGTTCGGCATTCCACTTTATAAGCCTTGATTTGTATTCCGGAGACCTTGTCTTGTATTCCGACCTTATGGTTTCCTTTATGTACTTGTACATGCCCATTTTGACCACTAAGTAAAAGCGTAGGTATTATGAAGGCGCATGTATTTATAGGCTATTGCCTCAGTATTCAATTTGCGGCGGTGCAGATGGAAGCGATAATACTTGCCGGGGGCGAGGGGCGCAGGCTGAGGCCGCTTACGGAAAGCACGCCAAAGCCATTGTTGAACGTTGGGGGAAAGCCGATAATGGAATGGCAAATCGAATGGATGAAGAGGTTCGGCGTTGACAGGTTCGTGATATCCCTTGGCTACATGAAGGACAGGATAATCGAGGCTCTCGGTGACGGAGGCAATCTAGGCGTACGGATAGAATACGCGGAGGAGGCCGAGCCGCTAGGCACTGGAGGCGCCATAAAGAATGCCTGCAGACATATAGAAAGCGATTCGTTTTTCGTGATGAATGGCGACATATTGACGAACATAGACCCAAGCGCACTGCTTGCGCTTGGAAAGAGGTATTGCACTGTGATGTCCCTGGTGCCGTTGAAAAGCACCTTCGGCGTTGTCGACACCAAGGGCGATTCGGTAGTCGGATTCCGGGAGAAGCCGGAGATAGACGGGCATTGGCTCAATGCAGGATTGTATCTTTTCAGCAAGGAGGCGATGGCCTTCGTCCCAGATAACGGGAGCGTGGAAAAGACATCTTTTCCAGATATGGCAGGCCAGGGCAAGCTCGGATGCGTCAAATTCCCAGGCCGCTACTGGAGATCTGTAGACAGCTTCAAGGACTACGAAGAAGCAGGGAACGACATAACCGCCGGGATAGTCTATAAGTAGTTTTAGTTATAAAACAGAATAATAGCGAGGTAGGGTAGTCTGGAGTGCCCGCCGGGCTCATAACCCGGAGATCGATGGTTCAAATCCATTCCTCGCTATCTTTCCTTATCATGACCGTACACTTCCACTATTCAAAAATCAAAAAAACGCAATAATTTATTTTAATGGTGCTTTTGATTATATGTATATTATAAAAGAGAACACGAATACCGGAATTGTGGGGTGGTCCTATACCTGAAGAAACGGTTACCTATGATTATCTGTGGCAGGCATACCAGAAGGAAAAGCAAACTAACCAGCTGCAGCTTGTCAATAAAACCTTCTACGAGGACGTAGGGGAATACATAAGGAAGCTAAAGGAAACCAACAACCAGAAGCTCTATGAAAACACCACCAGCCTCCTTAACAGCTTTTACGAGAAGCGCAAGCAGAAAATACTGATGTATGTGGCATACGGCAAACCATTACCGCAACCTATAAGTACGCGAGAAACAGAATTATACAATAGGATAATGCGGGCAGTCAATTCGGAAGCGAAGGAGGAAAAGGCGGCAGAGCAAAACAAAACAAGCACGCTGAAATCGAAGAGGAGCATACCTGAGATATTACTTCCCTCAGGAAACAAGATCGGACCGTTGTCGGAAGGCGAGAAACTAAGCATCGAGAACGGCCAGGACATGGCTTATCTTATCGAGAATTCAATATGTGAAAAAATAAACTAGGTGCGCACGAAATGGAAATAAAGAAGACTATAATGGCATACTGCAGGAAGTGCAACAAGCATACGCCACACACCGTGAAGATGCCATCGAAAGGGCCGCAGAGGGCGCTTAGCAAGGCAACGAGGCGGCACAACAGGGCCATACGCGGATATGTGGGAAGCGTAGAACCGAAGATTCATCCCAAGAAGCTCGGCAAGGTGCAGAAGATACTGCTCGAATGCAAGGAGTGCAAACTGGTATCCGACAGGACGGTAGGCTCAAGGACGAAGAAGAAGATAGAGATAAAGGCGCAATAAAGCGATGCTGATGGATCCTAGCGGCATACCAAGGGTTGGGGAGCTCGTAATAGCAAGCGTGTCTAAGATATCGAAGTTCGGCGCGTACTGCAGGCTCATAGAATACAACGACCTGGAGGTATTCCTGCCTATTCGAGAGGTCTCCTCAGGCTGGATAAAGAACATCAGGGAGCACATACACGAGGGGCAGAAGCTCGTCTGCACCGTCATATTCTACGACAAGGAGAAGAACACCATAGACATATCCCTGAAGAGGGTCTCGCCATCGAATTCAAAGAACAAGATACGCGCATACAACCTTGAAAAGAGGCTTGGGGCGCTGTTCCTGCAGGCCGTGAAGATGTCGAAGGAGCAGCAGGAAAAGGAAGCGCTTGTCTCCACCGCGCTCGCGGAGTTCGGCACGTACACGAATTTGATAGACAACGCGACCTCCGATACAAAGGAATTCTCGCAGTCCAAGCTGCCGAAAAAACTCAAGGATGCGATACTGAAGGTGCTGGAGGCGAACAGGAAGCAGAAGAGGTATATCGTATCGTACATGGCCAGGGTATACACGCAGGACACCATGTCCGGAGTGGAGAACCTCAGGGCCGCGATGCGCGCGGTGAAGGACCTCGGGGTCGAGGTTAAATACATCGGCGCACCCAAGTACAGGTTCGTTGCCGAGGGCGACGATTACTCTGCCGCAGAGGAAAAGATAAAGAAGGCGGAGGCGGCCGTCAAGTCAAAGATAAAGAAAGGCGCGATAACGCTTGAGAAGGAGAAGCTCCGCAAGGAGAAGGAGGACATCATATCCACAATAGGTGCCTGAGCATGCTGTCGAATACCGTGATAAGGGCCAAGAAGGGCGTCAAGCCCAACAAGCCGATACTCATAGTCGGGCTTCCCGGAATCGGCGGGGTCGGGAAGCTCGTGGCCGAGCACCTGAAAAGGGAATTCCATGCGAAGAGGTTCGCGACGCTCTATTCGCCGCACTTCCCGCATCACGTGGCTATGACAAGATCGGGGAGGATACGCCTTGCGGGAAACAGGTTCTACCTGATAAAGAGGAAGCCGCAGGACATAGTCATACTTACCGGGGACACGCAGGCAGTCTCACCGGAAGGGCAGTACGAGGTCAATTCTAAGATAGTGGATTTCTTCAAGGACAGGCTAGGGGGCAGCCTGATATACACGATAGGCGGATACAACATAGGGGAGAGCATACTCAACGAAAAGCCCAAGGTGTTCGGCAATGCCACAAACAAGCGAATGATAGAGAGCATGAAGAACACCGATGTCATATTCGGAAAGTCAAAAGGGCTCATATGGGGCTCGGCAGGATTGATAATCGCATTCGCTAAGCTCAGGAAGATGGATGCGGTATGCATCATGGGAGAGACGAGCCTGCTCGAGGTCGATGCTGGATCCGCCAAGGCGGTGATAGTGCAGCTCTCGAAGATACTAGACCTTGATGTGAAGACCGGCGACCTCGACAAGATAATAACCAAGACCGCGAAGGCCATCGCCGAGCTTGAGCGCCAGGGAGCGCCGCTCCAGGGGCAGCAGCAATTCCACATAGGCGGCGGGGAGGAATCCCCAGGGGCGTCATCCAGCCACAGGCCTTCCTACATAAGGTAATTACCTCTTTCCGACCAATAGAAATATCGCATTCAATGCGCCAGTGATCCAACCTGGTTAAGATACCGGCTTCCCAAACCCTTTGGAAAAAGCCGTTTATCCGGGTTCAAATCCCGGCTGGCGCAACTTATCGGAATGCGGTCTTGCTGCCCATAAGCAAATACTTCCAGCCCTAACGTTGTTCTGCTGCACTTCCGCTAATCCATAGCGAATTTCGCATCGCATGCCTGCCTATACGGCGAGAAACCTAACAAAATGTCCTGGGGTTAATAAAACCAGTGCAGATATCTATCACAGGTGAATGGGTGGGAACATGCACAAATCTCGGAGCAGGGATGCTGAAACTGTGCACGTGTTCAGCGGAACGTATGTGGTGCACAGGATAAGCCCGGATGATGTGGGCGTCTTCAGGACGCAGAACATGGAGGTATTGTATTCCGTAGCGAAGCTTGGCGACTCCAGATGCATAGTGATACTTGATACCAATAGCAAGTACCCTCTCGGGCTGTTCAAAAAGGACATAAGCGCCATAGCGGAGGCGATACGCCTTACCGCCGATGGCAAACAGCTAAAGGCGGTGCAGATGCACAGGAAGCCCGACTACGGGTTCGAGGTGCTTCCGGAACGGGTCACTGCAAGGGCGACAAGGGGCAGCGCCCTCAGAGGAGCGCAAGAAGGCAGGCGCACAGAGCAGCGGCGGCTATTCCGCATAAGAAGTTCGAGGTGAACTTGTTGCCGATGCCCTTCTCCTCATAGTACCCGAACATCGAGTCGACTATGCTCCCGAACAGCCCGGAAACGAGTACTATGGCGTAGACCGCGAACACCGATGCGGGATATGTGTACAATGAGTACAGCCTTACCGCTATGAATGGTACCAGCAGAGCTATCGCTGCCGCCCCGATAATCCCTGCAAATGTGCCAGCAAGGCTTACCGCGCCGGAGGTCCCCTTCCTTGCCTTCCGGAATCCGAATATGGTCCTGGGCATCCCATTGAGCACCCCGAGCTCGCTGCTGAACTTGTCTGAGGTTATCCCTGCAACTGACGCGATGAACGCCGCGGCTGCTATGAACGACAATCTTTCCATCCCCGCAGAGAGGAATGCGTAGAGGAATACGGCCATTATAGTCGGGGGAAGCCCGTTCGCCGCGACGTTCCAGAATCCCCTGGGTTCCTGCCCGACCTTGAGCTTCCTCTTGGTCTTGAGCCCTATGTAGGTTACCACGGCTGAAAGGGCCAGGAAAAGCAGCATCGCAGCGACGAAGAAGTACCCTAAGGGGGTCCCGCCTAGAAACAGCAGGGCGAATCCGAGGATGAATGCAAGCGCCAGTCCTTTGATGTCAAGGGTGAGAAGTTCCATGTTTTCCATCTAAATGAAATTATTCCGCTATTCCATAAGCTTTTTAAGCTTGCATTACACTAGATTATCACGGGTTCTCTACTGTAGGAAGGTCGTGAAAACTGGTCGTCTTGCCAGCGTGGTTTTCCA